>CAYQOI010000354.1:0-4442 GCA_964419085.1 uncultured Cytophagia bacterium
CGTCCGAAATCGTTTGCGCGAAACAGGCTCCATCCCGCGATGACAATGATGAGGGGAACCACGAACGACGGATAGCCGATGCCGTACTGAATCAGGAAATAGGAGATGTAGACCCCCGCGATCCCGAGTTTGTTTTGGATATGCCCGAACGTCACATTCCCGGGCTGCTCGTGGGCCTGGTAGGAAGCCAGACTGATGAAGATCAGGATTCCCAGCGCGATGAGCAGGATTCCGATGATCTCCTCTTTTCGTGAAACAGAGGCGTTTTTTTTACGATTCATTTGTTTTCAAATGGTACATTCTTCCGCGCAGCTTCGATCCGCTGCCTGAACATTTTCGCCCGCTGCAGCACATCTTCGTGGGCCAGCAGGTCGGAAATCACCGCGATGCCGTCTGCACCCGCCTGGAATACCGCGGCGAGATTGTCCAGCGTGATGCCGCCGATTGCCACCAACGGCAGAGGCGTGCGGCTTCGCAGCTCGCACAAAAAGTCTGTTCCTTTCGTTTTAAGTCCCTTCTTCGTGCGAGTCGGGTAAATCGTGCCGACGCCCAAGTAATCGGGCTTCCCCGCCAGCGCGGCCTCGAACTCCCGGATATCGTGAACCGAAACCCCCAGCATGCGGCCGGAGCCGATGAGCTTTCTTGCCGCGGCAAAAGGCAAATCTTCCTGCCCCAGGTGAACCCCGTCTGCACCCGCTGCCAACGCCACATCGACGCGGTCGTTGATGATGAGCGGAATCCCGTGGGCGCGCGTCACCTTCACGACCGCCAGCGCGTCGCGATAGAATTCGTCGGCCGGAGAGATCTTGTTTCGCAGTTGCAGCACGCCGGCCCCGCCGGCGATGAGTTGCTCTGCGAGGAGCGTGAGCGAGCGCGCCCTTGCGGCTTCCTTGTCGAGGATCCCGTAGAGCGACCAGTCGATCTTCCGGTTCAAGACCGTGCCCGGGTCAAAATCTGTTCAATAGGGCCGCTGATAAAACGGCGTTTTGACGACTTCCGCCGGCACGTCCTTGTTGCGGATTTGAATCCGAATTTCGGTCCCCACTTCGTTGTACGGCACCTCCACGTAGCCCAGCCCGATGCCTTTCTCCAGGCTGGGAGAAAACGTGCCGCTGGTTACGTAGCCGATATCGTGGCCGTCTTTCACGATTTTGTAACCGTGTCGGGCGATGGCCCGTTCTTTCATTTCGAAGCCCACCAGTTTGCGCTTCGGTCCGGTTTCCTTCACTTTGAGGATCGCGTCCCGTCCCACGAATTCGCCCTTGTCGGTTTTGGTGATCCACCCCAGGCCCGCTTCGATGGGGTTGGTGGTCTGGTCGATGTCGTTGCCGTACAGGCTGTACTTCATCTCCAGGCGCAACGTGTCGCGCGCGCCGAGTCCGATAGGTTCGATTTCAAACTCTGCACCCGCTTCCAGGATGGCATTCCAGACCTTCTCGCTCTCTGCCACGGGGACCGCGACCTCGAAGCCGTCCTCGCCGGTGTACCCCGTTCGTGCGATCACCGTGTCGACACCTGCGATTTTGCCGGTCCGAAACCAGTAGTACTTGATCTCCGCGAGATTCAGGTCGGTGAGTTTTTGCAGTGTCGGTTCAGCCTTGCGTCCTTGCACCGCGAACAGGCTGTAGTCGTCGCTTTTGTCCAGAACCTTGGCGCCGGGCAGAAGGTGTTGCTTCATCCAGTCGTAATCCTTCTGACGGTTCGCAGCGTTGACGATGGCCAGGAAATGGTCTTCGAAGCAGTACAGAATGAGGTCGTCCACCATCCCGCCGTCGTCATAGCACATCGCGGTGTACTGCGCGCGAAACGGTTGCAGCTTGTTCACGTCGTTGATGGTGACATACTGCAGAAACGCCGCGGCCTTTTCTCCTTCGATGATGAACTCGCCCATGTGCGACACATCGAAGATGCCCACGGTTGTGCGCACTCGCTTGTGTTCCTCCACGATGCCCTTGTACTGCACCGGCATCCAGAAACCGGCGAATTCCACCATTTTTGCACCGAGCTTGCAGTGCACGTCGTACAGTGCGGTTTTCTTCGCTTCCAATTTCGTCCTCGTTGAATGTGCTCAGGCCGGCACGCCGGCCTGCGGTCAGATCTTTTGCAGCGCTTCGTGAATGCGTTCCAGCGCTTTCTCGATGTTCTCGATGGAGTTGGCGTAGGAGAACCTCAAATAGCCATCCCCGTACTTGCCGAACGCGGTGCCGGACAAAACAGCCACACCGGCCTCATGGAGAAGATAGTGCTCCAACTCCTGCGCTTTCATCCCCACTTGCTTTACGTTGGGAAAGACGTAGAACGCGCCTTTGGGCGTGATGCAGCTCACGCCCGGTAAGTCGTTCAACCCTGCCACAATGAAGTCCCTGCGCTTGCGGAAGGTCTCCACCATGGCATCCACTTCCTCGGTGGGACCCTTCAGCGCCTCGACGCCCGCGTACTGAGAGAAGGTCGCGGTGCACGAGTTGCTGTTGATCATCAGTTTTTCGACCTTCTGCGCCAATTCTGTGGGCATCACTCCCCAGCCCAGGCGCCAGCCGGTCATCGCGTACGTTTTTGAAAAGCCGTCCAGCAGGATGGTCCGCTCTCGCATGCCCGGCAGGGCGTAGATGCTTTGGTGCTCGCCTTCATAAATGATGTTTTTGTAGACCTCGTCCGAAAGCACCAGGATGTCGCGCTCGCGGGCCACATCGGCTACGGCCTCGATATCCTCTCGGGTCAGGATGCCGCCCGTGGGATTCTGCGGCGTGTTGATGATGATCAGCCGCGTCCGGTCGGTCACCAGGGAGCGAAACTCGTCCGGGTCGAAGCGGAAATCGTTTTCTTCCCACAAAGGCAGAGGCACTGGCGTGCCGCCCACGAAATTGATCACCGATTCGTAGATGGGGAAGCCGGGGTTGGGGTAGATCACCTCGTCTCCCGCCTCGATACACGCCAGGATGACGAAGAACATGATGGGTTTTGCGCCGGGGGTGACCACGACTTCTGAGACCTCGGGTCGCACACCGCGGCGGGCTTCCACCTCCTCGACGATGGCCTGCCGCAAGGGTTGGATTCCGGCGGCCGGCGAGTAGTGGGTCTGGCCGTCTCGCAGGGCTTTCACGCCCGCTTCGATGATGTGCTTCGGCGTGGGGAAGTCGGGTTCCCCGATTTGCAAATAGATGATATCCTTGCCCTGCGCTTCCAGAGCTTTGGCGCGCGCCATTACCTCAAACGCGGTCTCGGTGCCAAGCAAATCCATTCGTTGTGCGAATTTCATCTCGTACTCTCTTCTGTAAATCCGTAATTAATCTAACCTTGAAAAAAAGATAGTAAAAAACTGGCTGAGAGTCAATAGACATAAAGGGGCGAGGCCGCGTGAAATGTAAAATTTGTGAGACATGCGGAACTTTTCTTGAGTTATGCCGATTACTTAAAGAAAGGCGCGTGAACCAGGCGTTTCAAAACTTCTTGAAATACCGCAGCAATTCTCCCCGGTTGATCTTAGTGTAAAGATGGAGTTGTAAAACGTGGACCAAGGGAAATGAAAAGAGTTAGATTCAGAAGAATACGGAGGGGCTTTTTTCTCACGATTTTTCTGGAGCGACACGGGAAGTGGTTTATCTGGGAGGTGCGGCGGTTTTTGGTGCCGCTGGCGGTGTTCGCGGCCATCCTCACCGTGCTCATCGTCCTCAGCACCGAGAATATCACGTGGAACGGATGGAAATTGAGCACGGGGTTCCCAGACAGAACCTTTTGCGAACACATCCGCAGCGGCCCCATTCGGCAGCCTCTGAACACCTGGTCCTCGCTCATTTTTGTCCCCATCGGATTGTGGGTGGTGAGACGAGCTTTTCTCGATAAGCTACCCTCTCCGCGGCTCGCACCGGTGAGGCAACACAAGCGTTACGGTCTGCTCTACGGCGGCGCGCTGATTGTCATGGGGCTCGGCTCGTGGCTCTTTCACGCGAGCCTGACGTACGTGGGACACTTCGTCGACGTCACCGGCATGTATTTCCTGGGCGGGTTTCTCTTCACCTACGGCTTCTCCCGCAAGCTGCGGCAGAGCGCCACCGCGTTCACCATCGCCTACGCTCTCGTGGTGGTGCCGTTAGTCATCATCCAGTGGTTTCGTCCGGAGACCAGCCGTTATGTTTTCGGCGCGCTCCTGCTGGGCGCGCTGGGCATGGAGATCGTCCTGCACAAATCGCTCAGCAATTGGTTGTTTGTGGGCGCGCTGATCAGCGTCGGCCTGGGATTCGGCATCTGGGTCCTGGATGAGCGCAAGATTCTGTGCTCGCCGGAAAGCTGTCTGCAGGGCCACGCTCTGTGGCACATCCTGACCGCGATTTCCACGCAACTCTCGTACCTGTACTACCTCTCAGAAGGCCCGCGGGTTAACTTCAAGCTCAGCTACCGGCCGGGCCGCTACCGCGCCATTTTGCGTTACGCGAAGTAGGCGCTGC
>CAYQOI010000355.1:0-4435 GCA_964419085.1 uncultured Cytophagia bacterium
CGCCCACGCCGCGCGATGTCCGCGCTGCTACCGGGCGGCCCTGGCGCTCGATCCGACCCTGGTATTCCGCCGCCTGCCGTCGCTGGCGGCGTCGGCGGACGACGTCCGGGCGATGAAGCAGGCGGTGGCGGGCGTAAGCGCATTTCGATCCGGGGCAGCAATAGCAACCAGGTGCTGGTTCTGTTAGACGGCGTGCCGCTAAATGACCCGTTGGTGGGCGACGTGGATTTGAATCAAATCTCTCTCTCCGGGATCGAGGAAATCCGGGTGTTGAAGGGCGGCAACAGCAGTCTGTACGGAAGCGGAGCGTTGGGCGGCGTGGTGGAGATCATTTCCAGGAAACATCCGGTGGATGAGATCCGGTTGACCGGACAGTTCGGCCGATATGGCGCGTTCGGCATCCAACCTTCCGTTGCGGGAAATCTGGGGAATCTGCACTACTTTCTGAATTTCGAAAACCTTCGGGAGGAGGGCGACTACCCGTACACGTATCAGAGAGCCGATGGCACTCCGGTCCGAGAAACCCGGTTAAACGCCGATTTCTCTTCACAGAACTATTTCGGCAAGCTCGTCTTTGACACGACACATCATTCCGTTCAGATACAAACCCACATCTATCGCTCGAAGCGGGGGTTGCCCGGACTGGTGTTTGCCTGGACGCCGTTTGCGGAGGCGGCCACCGACCGTCGGATTTTACTTGCGAGGTACGCCTTTCAGAAAAACAACTGGCACGGCCAACTGCGCGTTTCGCAACGTTTGAATGAAACCGAATTTCAGAATGCACCGCCATCCGATGCGCCTTTACGCTTTAGGACGGTGCCGGCTTACCACACGAAATATCGAATTCTTTCCCATCGGGGTGTGTTCGAAAGCACCTATCAGTTCGGGAACAGGCATTCGGTCTTTTTTCAGACCGCCCTGCAAGTGGATGACTTCAGCGATAAGGATTTGATGAAGGACCTGCTTTCCGGCTTGTCGGGTCCCATTCGACACACCGACTATCTCAATTACAGCCTGACGTTGAGAAACGAGTGGCGACTACCGCGCCCAGGGTTCCTGTCCCGGTTTGTTGTGAACCACGCGCTGCGTTTTGATTACATATCGTTTGAAAATGGCGAGCTGGGCCGACAGGACCGGCAGGTGAGTCCGAGAGTCGGTTTACTGATTTCCCGCAATCGAGGGTGGCTTGTCAACGTGCGCGCGAACTGGGGCCGGTCGTTTCGTGTGCCGACGTTTGCCGACCTGTTTTTTCAGGATTTTCGTGTGCGGGGCAACGCCGATCTTCTCCCGGAAAAAAGCCGGGATTTTGATGCCGGATTGGAACTGGGCGTCCCCTGGTTGGGCTGGCTGGAGTTTTCCGGAACCTATTTCCGGCACAAAGTCGAGAATCTCATCGTCTGGGAACTGGGCTCTTTTGCCACCTGGCAGCCTTTCAATACCGATGCGCTCTTGCAGGGCTGGGAACTCGGCGGCTCCTGGCAGGCCTGGAAGAACCGCATCCGGTTGAACCTGAGTCACGTCATCTTGAATGCCGTGGACAAAAGCGGCCGGCGCACGACCCACAACAAAAGGCTGACGTACCGACCGGAACACACCACAAAAATCGGCCTGGAAGTGAACTTCAAAAACATCTCCTGGAATTATCACAGGCGACTGACGGGCAAACGGTATGTCACGCCATCCAACACGGTGAGCATGCCGGCGTACGCCGTGGATGATGTCACGATTCTGCTCAAGCAGGCGTTTCACAGATTCAAAATGAATCTGAAGCTTTCGGTGTTCAACCTCTTCGACGAAAAGTACGAGGTTGTCGAGCGGGCCCCTTTGCCGGGTCGACACTGGCGAGCGGAACTTGAGTTTATTTATTGAGAGCGGAGGTTAGCCATGTCCGCAAAATATCCAAACCGGATCGTGTGTTTGACCGAAGAGACCACCGAGGTCCTGTATTTGCTCGGGGAACAGCAGCGGATTGTGGGCATTTCCGGCTTTACCGTCCGTCCGCCGCGGGCGCGCAAGGAGAAGCCGAAAGTCTCGGCGTTTCGGACGGCAAAGATCGACCGGATTCTGGAATTGCAGCCGGACCTGGTCCTCGGCTTTTCCGACCTACAGGCAGAGATCGCCTCGAGCCTGATCAAACACGGCGTCACGGTGCTGGTTTTCAATCAAAGGTCCGTGGCGGAAATCTTAAGCATGATCTTGATGGTGAGCGCGTTGGTCGGCGCTCGC
Source organism: uncultured Cytophagia bacterium (assembly GCA_964419085.1). Taxonomy (GTDB): domain Bacteria; phylum Zhuqueibacterota; class Zhuqueibacteria; order Oceanimicrobiales; family Oceanimicrobiaceae; genus CAYQOI01. The sequence goes on from CAYQOI010000355.1 coordinate 2,227, forward strand.
GAACGGGGAGAGAGATTGGTGGAGAAACTGGAGTCAAACCTGGAAAGCATCCGCCGGCGCGCGAGCGCGTTCTCGCGCAGACCGGCGGTGTACTTTGAGGAGTGGAACGAGCCGCTGATTTCAGGGATTCGCTGGGTGTCCGAGCTCATCGAGATCGCCGGGGGCAAGGATTGTTTCCCGGAGTTATCTCGACACGCGGGTGCGAAAGGGCGCGTAATCGAAGACCCCGCCGAGGTGGTCCGCAGGCGCCCCGATATCATCGTGGGGTCCTGGTGCGGCAAGAAATTCAGGCCCGAAAAAGTTGCGAGCCGCCCGGGTTGGGATAAGATACCCGCGGTCAAAGAGGGGCAGTTGTTCGAGATAAAATCGGCCGAAATTCTGCAGCCCGGCCCGGCTGCACTCACCGATGGGGTTGGACAACTGTTCCGGATCATTTCTCAGTGGCAGAACAGAAATAAACAAGATAACCATGTAACGTCTTAGTGTCAATTCACCTAAATCCTAAGTAATTGTTCTTGTTTTAGTAAGGAGGGAGTTATGCGAAGAGCTGCGTTCGTCGCGATGATCCTGTTGATCCTCACCGCGGTTCATTTAAGCGTTGCCCAGGAGACACCCAGAGCGCTTTACGTCTTGAACGGCCTGGGACGAACCGTATCGAAAATGAACCTGGAAACCATGCAGATTACCAATGACATCGTGGTGGTGGGAGATGTGCCCAATCGGATTCACACAAAAGGCGACAAAATCTATGTGGTCAATTCCACGCCCGCCGGAATTACCGTCATCGACGGCCGCAGCGATGTGGTGACCAACACAATCGCGTTGGCGGAGGGCAGCAACCCCTGGGACATGGCTTTTGTGGGAACCCATAAAGTGTACGTGACCAATCTTTTGGCGAATACCGTGACGGTTGTGGATGTCGCGACGGGCGACTCCCTGAACACCATCGCGGTGGGCGAAGGCCCCGAAGGAATCCTGGTGGTCAACAACACCGCGTATGTGGCCAACACCGGCGGCTTCCCGGATTTTAGCCCGTCCACGGTTTCGGTCATCGACATCCGCACCGACCAGGTGACCAAGACGCTCGAGGTCCCCATGAACCCCCAGGATCTGGCGTTGGCACCGGACGGCAACATCCACGTGGTCTGCACGGGCAATTTTGCCGATGTGGGCGGCAAGGTTGTGGTGATCGATCCCTTCGGTGCCGCGGATTTTACACCGCTGGTGGTGGATACGGTGGAAATCGGCGGTTCACCGGGCGACATCGTGGTGACCTCCGATGGCATGGCTTACCTGGCGGATTTCGGCGACGGCACGAACGGCTTTCTCTACGCCTACAATGCTTCCACACTGGAGGTCGCGCACGACGCGTCAAATCCGATTCTGGTGGGAAATGGCGCGACGAGCCTGCTGTTCGATGCCGTCACGAACAACCTGTATGTCAACAATTTCTCCGATGATTCGGTCCAGCTTCTGGATGCCGCGAACGGCGCGGTGCTGAACACCTTCGGGTTCGGCGACGGCGCACAGGACATGGCGATTCTGGAGCCCATCAGCGAGTCCGATGCCTGGGCCGACGCGGTGGTCTCGTTCACTCCCGGGGAAGGCGCGGGCTTTGGGCAGAACTTTTTCCCCGACAATGTGCTGGGCCCGCCGGATCCTGACCCCACCCTCACGCCCACCAACCCCAGTTCAAAGCCGCAGGAATTGCTGTCGCTGGGAAACGGCGGCGAGATCATTCTGGAATTCAACGACAACTTTATCGTAGATGGCGAAGGTGTGGATTTTACCGTATTCGAGAATGTGTTTTACCTTGGCGGAGATACGACCCAGCCGTTCATCGAAGCCGCCTTCGTCGCGGTGAGCATGGACGGCCAAAACTGGGTTGAGTTTCCCTGGGACACGACCACCTACGCAGGATTCGCCGGCGTGACCCCCACCAAAGACAATCAGAATCCCACCGACCCGAAGGTTTCCGGCGGCGATTCCTTCGACCTGGCGGATGTGGGGCTGCCGTTCGCGAAATTCGTCAAGCTCACCGACATCGGCGATTTGAAAAAGGAGGGGCCCTTCAACGGCGATTTCGATCTGGATGCGGTGGTGGCCGTGAACAGCATGCCCGGGCAGCCCACCTCTGTGGCGGCGTCTCCGTCTGCGCAGCCCCGGACCTTTACGCTGTTCCAGAATTATCCGAACCCATTCAACCCGA
>CAYQOI010000356.1:0-4430 GCA_964419085.1 uncultured Cytophagia bacterium
TCGTTCACCAGCCGGAACCGCGCGATGCCGGTGGCTTGACTCAGCCGTCGTTCGCTGAGCCGCCACGGCAGATTGGTGACCTCCACCTCTCCGTTCATCACCGGACCCGGGACGCCCAGACAGGCGCACTCTACACGCACCCGCCGCGAGCGTAAAAACGCGGTGACGACCTCCTCGAGACTGCTGTAATCGCGGCTGGCAAACGTCTCGGTGTCTTTGCGCGTGTATTGCTTTTGCTGCACGTCGTAGAGGGCCAGCCGCGTCTTGGTGCCGCCCACATCACCCGCAAGAATCATCGACTCTCCCTTTCCGGTTTGACTTCCAGGATGCGTAGCCGGACCACGAATTTCTCTCTGAAAGGAGAAACGTACTGAATCCCGGCGCGTGCAAAGGTCCCAGCAGGAATGCCGATGTCCGCCAGATACAATTGGCCGCAATTCTCGGCTCTAAGACCCGCTTTTGGCAGAGCCAGCGTCAGGGTCCAGGTGGGGCGAACTGCGACGCCGGGTGTGGCGCCCGTGGACACATCTACACCCGAGGGCACGTCCAGCGACAAAATCGGCACCCGCGCCGAGTTCGCCCAGGCGATCAAGTCCAGCGCCCTTCCTCTGGGAGCCGATTGTAAGCTGTAACCGATGAGTGCATCCAGAATCAAGTCGTACGATTTCTCCGTTAACTCGTCCAAATGGATTTCTTCCCCCTGGGTGGCCCCAAAGATTTTGCGTTGAAATGCGGTAACCTCTGCAAGCCGTTCGGGCGAGGCCAGGCAGAGCGAGACCCGGACCCCGCGGTTGGCGAGATGACGCGCGGCGCAAATCCCACCGCCTCCGTTTCCGCCACCGCCGGCAAGAACCAGGACACGGGCTTTTGACCATGCGGGACCCAACAACTCCAGCGCCAGCTCCGCGAAATTGCGGCCGGCGTTCTCCATCATCTGAAACAGATTGGGACCGGTCTCCTGCACCGCGATCCGGTCCACCTCCCGCATCTGCTCCGCGGTCACCGCGGGCACCTCGAAGCCTTCCCGTGTGCAGAACCGGATGTCAAACTCGCTCATCGCTTTGAGCTTGCTCCGGAAGATGTTCGTCCTAAGCGGCAAGTTCCCCTTCTCGTCTTCTCCGGCCCGCGGCCCGGCAAAAGGCGGGCCGGTGACTTTTTGAACCGAGGTGCGATGGACACCAACTTCGCTCTTACGGCCGTTAGGAGACCAATTCCACTTTGCCCTCCCTGGGGAGGACCCGCACCGGCCCATTGCTCCCGACCTGCGCCTGCTTGCCAAAACTCAGTGTGTCCATGGGACAAACGGTCACACAGATGCCACAGCCGATGCAGGAGCTGGTCCGGTTGTCCAGCACCTCTTGCTTCAACGCGTAGCTCATCACGTCGATCCCCACCTGGCAGTTGCGCGAGCACTCGTAGCAACCGATGCACTTGTCGTTGGCGACGATCTTGAATTTGCTCCACCTGAGTTTGGCGAAGAATTTGGATTCCAATTGCATCATCTTCGCCAGCGGACACCAGTAGCGGCACCACACCTTGCCGCCTAAAAACGGGTAAAGCGTCACCGGCAAAATGCCCACCAGCCACACATCGGCGAAAAGGCGGTACAAGGAGACCCCAAACTGGGCGGGCTTGTAGAGCGCGCTGTAGATATCCTTTCCCAGCATCAGAATCGTGACCACCACCGCCAGAGCCAGAATGGCCAAATTCATCCACTCCCATTTCACCGAGGTCCGGCCCTTGGGCGCCAGGTGCCGCCAGCGGTCGCCGAACGTCTCGGCCAGGCCACCGCAGCCGCACACCCAGGAACAGTAGCGCTTGCCATGAAACAGAACAAAAACCGGAATGATCACAAAGGTCAGCAGCACGCCCCAGATCACCCAGATCTGGTGCGGATTGTAGAAAAACGTGTAAAAGAACAGCGGCCAGGCCAGGACGAGGCCATAGCTCCGCCACGCCTGGTCCGCAAACGTCGGGTCGCTGGCCAGCCTGGCGCCCACCCACTGGTACTTCACTGCGACCTGAAACAAGAACTCGGGAATCAGAAAAAAGAAAACCCACTGGAAGCTCAACAGGCTGACATAGCGCCAGATCTGGAACTTGTCCTTGCGTTCCAGACCCCAACGCCGCAGCGCCTGCAACCCGAAGACCGTCATCAACAAGGTGTAGAGTACGGTGTACCAGAACGACCACGGCCGGTGGAAAAACGACAGAAACTTGTACCCCCAGCCGCGATACGGCCAGAACTCCTCGCCTTTACCGACTTTGGCCCCGTAGACCGTGTACCACACGAAAAAGGACAGGCCCAGCCAGGCGAAGCGATCCCCCCGCTTGCCGAAAAAGATCAGGCCAAATAGCGAAACAGCCCAGAGCAACCCGCCAAACCAGTAGGGCAGAAAGGACAGGTCCAGCCCCAGCAAGCTCGGGCTGCCTCCGAATTTCGCGCCCAAAACCGCCACGCCCAGGAATCCCAGAAAGGTCAGCCCCGCGGCACGCAAGAGGCTGCCCTCCCACTCGTTTTCCATTTTTATGCCCAGGGACTTCAAGAACGCTCTGGGCACATCCGCGCCGATGAGCACGAACGCGTGGTCGTACGGCACCTTGCGCACCTCTTCCGAGCCCCCGCGATCCACCTTCAGCACGGCCTCTTTTTCTCCGAATTCGGTCACCGTGGAATGAAAGATGGGTTCCACCTTGCCCGCCGCGATGCGCTCGTTCAGCTTGCGTTCGTTGTCGCGGAAAATGCGGCTGAATTCCCCGCGTCGATAGGAAAGATAAACGTGATTCTGCTCGCTGAGCGTGATGGCCGCTTCCACTGCGCTGTTGCCCCCTCCGACCACGAGGATGCGTTCGTTCTTGTACTTTTTGGGCGAATAGAGCCGGTGATAAACCTGCTCCCGGTCTTCACCGGGGACGTTCAGCTTGCGGGGATTCCCGCGCTGCCCGGTGGCCAGGACAACCCGCTTGCTCTTGTATTCCCCCTTGCCGGTTTTGACGTGGAAGAGGCCGTCCTTCTTCTCGCAAGCCGTCACCCCTTCCATTGTCTTCACATTCAGCGATTCCTGTTTGATGATCTGGTGCCAGCGCCGGATGAGGTCCTCCTTGCTGGCGCCATCCAACCACAGCTTGCCCTTGGGCGGTTGGGAATCGGGCTCCGCGTAAACCCACTTGCCTTCGGGAAAGTTTTCGATGGTGTTGGCGATGTGCTCTTTTTCCAGGACCAGGTAGCTGAGACCGCGCTCTTTCGCCTGAAGCGCCGCGTTCAATCCGGCTGCGCCCGCACCGATGACGATCACATCGTAGACATCACTCCCCTGGCCACCCCTCGCATCCGGCAACGACGCGATATGCTCGATCACGTCGTAGCCCTGCGCCATCGCGTATTTGATGACCGGCGCACCGGCCAGGTCCCCGATGATGAACAGGCCCGGAATGTTGCTCTCGTTGTTCTTCTTCAACCGGGGACGTTCGTTCTGGCTGGTGCCGGAATGCAGAATATCGACGAGTTTTTGCTTGACCACTCTCCCCAGGTGAATCTGTGTTTCAGACATCCTCGTTCCGATTTGTTTGTGCAGTTTACTTTCTTGCGGCGCGCGCCGCCTCCGACTCGAACGCGGGTTGCAGCTTCGCCCCGCAGCCTGCGCAGCGACTTGCGGCCGGGTGGTTGCTTTCCCCGCACTCGGGGCACGGCACCGGGGAGGCCGTCCGCGGCACCTTCACCATTCCGGCAGGCACCTGCTCTCTGGCCACCCTTGCGGGCCGCGTCACAACATACATAAACCCGAAAAGGCTGAAAAAAAATCCAATGAAAAAATGGGGAATGGGAGGGAGGCCTTTGGTCACCGCGACGTAGCCGCTCATCCCGCTGAAAAACAACGCCACCACCACATAGAGCCCGAAAAGGAACCACCCCAACGAGATGCCACCTTGAGCGGTTCCCCGCGGCGCGTCCAGATTTTCTTGCACCAACGCCCCCTTCGGCTGCAACTTGCTGAAGTACTTTTCCTGGTTGTTCAGAAAAGAATCCACCATCGCACGATTGAGCGGCACCCGGCGCCCGCGCACGATCAAAACCAGGTCGTCTTCGGTGAGGGGCACGCCACACACGATGCAGCGCTCTCCCGGCCTGGGACGCACGATTTCATAGCGCGATTGGGCTTGCGTTTGCTGGGCGGAAGAATCTGCGACGAAGAACACGAGAAGAAACAAAAGCAGCGACAAACAGCGAAGGGTTCTATTCAAAAACAGCCTGCTGAGCTCCATCTTTCCCTCCGTCAGAGTGACTTTGGTGATCCGCGGTAGCGCGCAGGAAGCACGCCGTTTGGCTTGGCTTAAGATAGGAAATTGCACGACGCCGGTCAACCAGATTGTTCAGTTTTCCCCTGCATGAATGTCAAACAACAGCCGGGACCGCGGCCCTTCCCCATGGT
>CAYQOI010000357.1:0-4412 GCA_964419085.1 uncultured Cytophagia bacterium
GGCCAGGACTGGAATGCGCACGGTTATCCTCCAAGAAAGGATGCTCTAATTACGCTCGGCAAAGGCTTCGGTGTAAAGCTGGACATATTTTTCGGCCATCGCCCGCGAAGAAAATCTCGCCCTCACGCGCTCCCCCGCTGCTTTGCCCAATTTTTCTGCTCGGTCGCGGTTACGGGTCAATTCGAGAAGCGCGTCACACAATTCGCCGGCATCGGGATGAACCAGCAGCCCCGACTCCCCATGGACCACAACCCCTGGAATGGCCCCAACTCTGGTGGCGACCACGGGCTTTTCCGCGGCCATCGCTTCCAACAAAACCATGGGAAGCCCTTCGTCCCGAGAACTCATGATAAAAGCATCAAACGCGGCCAGCAAGTCCGGAATATCCTTGCGCTCACCCAGCAGCCTGAGATGTTGCTCCAGGCCCAGTTGTGTTCGTAGCGCCTCCAGCTGCGCCCGGGCCGGGCCGTCTCCCACGATCACAAAGACCAGGTTCGGCATCTGTTCCACCGCGGTTCGAGCGGCTTGCAGCAAGAGGTCAAACCCCTTTTGCTGCACCAGACGTCCCACGGCACCCACAACCACGCTGCCTTCCGGCACGCCGAGTTGTCCACGCACGCGACGCCGAGCCCGTTTTCGCTTGAACCGCTGCACGTCGATACCGTTTTCGATGACCCGTACCTTGCGGTCGGCCACACCGGTCTCCAGAACCTCTTCCTTGATCGCCTGCGACACCGCGGCAACGCGACTGAATCTGTTGAGCCAGAACTTATCCAACCCCACGTAGAAGTTCTGTAACCGGCTGTACTTGTCCCACAAATGGCAGGTGGTCACCGGGATGGCTTTCGCGCCATTGCGGCACAGCAGCGCGTAAAAGCGAGCCTTGTAGCCGTGGGCGTGAATGATCTGAATCCTCTCTTTTTCGATGAATCGCCGCAGCCTGACGATTGTGCGCGGGTCGATTTTGCCCGCACAGTCGAAGACCTGGCTAGGCAACGCATACCGCTCGGCCAGATTCGCAAGCTGCGCGTTGGGCTTCCTGGTGTTGTTCAGAACGCCAACGATGTTGTGGTAACCCAGCGAAGAAAGTTCTCTGCTCAATTCCAGCAAGACCGTCTCGGCCCCGCCGACGATTTCCGTACTTCTGAGTTGCAGAATCCGCTTTGGTTCAAGAGACATCGCGGCTCATCCTTCCATCGCGATGGTTTCAGAAAACGCAGGCACTGTGTCGCCCTGCGGGCGGGCCAGCGTGAATTTGATGAGACCCCACAAGAACCCCGCACCGTAACTGAGATGCAGCGTGGCAAAGATTACAGGAAGTAAGAAGACGAACTCGAATCCGTGCCTGGCGCAGAGGCGCAGAACAAATACGAGACATCCCAACGAATAAGCCAAAAGAAGCGAAAGCAACGGCCAGGCCAGACCGGCGAGACCCCACAAGAGCGCGCTTCCCAGAAGCGCGAGCACGAACGCCAGCGGCACAAAGTGTCTGAGTTGCATGAGAAATGGGTACTTCTGAAACAATCTGACCTTAAAAAACCCATAGCCGAAATACTGCTTCCAGAGCTTCTTGAGGCTGGACCTCGGGTAGTACTTGCACCGCATCCTGGAGGTCAGATAGACCCGCCCCCCGTGTTTCCGCAGACGAAAATTGAATTCATCATCCTGACACCGTACCATGGATTCATCAAACAGGCCGATCTGGCGGAAGACGTCACGGTGGTAGACGCCAAAGGCGAGGCTGTCCACATAGCCATCGTGGCCCGCGGTGCGAAATCTGGAATTGCCCACACCGAAATTGGAAGACATAGCAAGCGCGATGGCCCGGCCAGTCCGGGTCTCGTTAACGCTGGTGATCTGGCCTCCGACGCACTCCGCTCCGGTCTCGGTTTTGACCTTCACACACTGGGTCAGATAGTCTTTTTCGATCGCGGCATGGCCGTCGACCCGGGCGATGAGCTCACCTCTGGCAACCCTCAAGGCCGCGTTCAATGCAAACGAGACATACTTTCTCGGATTGGTCAGCAGAATCACGTTGGCGTATTTTTTCTGAAAACGCTTGACGATGGTCACCGTCTGGTCATCCGACATCCCATCGACCACGAGGACCTCGAAGTGCTCCAGGCCGTAATCCTGCTCCACAATCGAGGTGAGACATTCCTCGATGCGCTTCTCCTCATTGCGAATGGGTACGATGACTGAAATGAATGGCTTGTCAAAAGACACTTTCGATTTCTTCCCTGCTTTCGGTGACGGTTTGATTCTACGCCAATGATTCCTTGTGAAATTTCATCCCTACACGGGTTTTGATCGGTCTGAGAGACGGTCGTTTCGACTCCGCTCAACGACCGTTTTTCTCCCGCTCCGTGAGCCCAGTCCAATGGACCACGGTGAATGTTGTTCGCCTCAGACCGCTGCGGGCTGCACCAGCCGTCCCGGTGACAGATTATCCATAGGGACCTCAGCGGTGCTGCCCTTTTCCTCTTCCTCGGCCATCAGAATCCCGCGATAGACCAGGGCCAGCAACACCCAATAGAAGCCCGACACGCTGAAATACTGCCAGTAGCTGCCCGCGATATTCCCCCCGAAGGCCGCGACCGCGGCCATGGCCGTACCTAATCCCAACGCCTTCAAGAACGCATCCGAGCTCTTGCGATACAGCCTGAGTCCAAGCTTGACGCCCCAAACATAAAATGACAAGAACAGAAACAGCCCCACCAAACCGTTCTCCGAAATGAACTCCAAATATCCGTTGTGCAAACTCCTTCTGCTCCTGTTGGTCACGTTGTCTTTGTATCCCATGTACGCAGCGGTGTTGAAGCCCGTCCCGATGATCGGATTCTCGCTAAAGACACTCACCGCCTGCTCCCAGAGATCGAAGCGTTCTTTGACGGTATTATCCAGTCCTTCTTCGGTCTTGGTCATCTCGATCCGTTCCACCACTGCGTTGGGCAATAAGGTGTTCCAAAAGATTATCAGTACCACTAAGGCAAGTAAGACGCGCCGGTCGCGGTAGACCCCAAGAAAAAACCAAGAAAACATCGCGGCTACATAGCCGCCCCGTGAAAACAAAAAAGCCAGAACAAAGTAGTTGAGATAAGTCGTCGCGCCGAACAGGAGACGGCGGTATTTGTTGCGATCGAGGAGGAAAAAGGCCAAAACCATGGCACTGAACTGCGCGTAGAAAACGGCCAGCGCATTCACGCCCAGATGGCTAAACGTCCCCGTCACCCGCAACTCGTTGCTGTAATGGCCCGTGGACTTGCCCCGCAACATGCTCGCCACCGTCCGGTCCATAAAAAGCATGGAGATGGTCATGAGCAAAACGAGAATCTCCATCTGTCGTTTGCTTTTGATGTTATTCACCGCGATCAGGTACAACAGGGGAAGGATCATAAAGTTCTTCCATTCCATGAAACGCGGGTTCGTGATGGAGAAGGGTGCGGGAATACCCAGATAAAACGCGCCGTACCACAATCCCAGATAAGTGTAGAGCACAAACCAAAAGATCCACTTGTTCAAAGGGGTTTGCATCAGAAAGCCCTCGGGGGGCTTCCCACGTGTCGCGGCGGCATTTCTTTTGTCTAGATACCAACGCACCAACATGGCCACCAGCAAGATATCCACAAAGTCTTTCCCCAGCGGGTACTGCACGATCGCGTCCAGCAGACTTTGCTGCGGGATCATCGGTACCAGGAAGTACAACCCCACATCCACCCGCTTCGCCAGCACAATGATGACGACCAGGAACGACAGCAGGTAAACCGCCAGAGGCGCGATTCTTGTAAAACCTAAGCCTAATTCCATCTCTTATAGCGCGGTCATTTCTAACCGAAATGCGCTCTCGGTAAAGTAAGCCATAAGCCGATTTCGCAAGACAAAACCCAGGGGACCCAATTGGGCATTTGATAGCCAGGAGATTTTTCTTGCACCAAAGCCCGTTTGCTCCAGCATGTCTGCCCAAAATTCCGGCGCCTGATGATTGTGCCAGGTGAGACGCGGATTCACCGGATTTTTTTTAAACCCTAAGAGGCGATAAAAATTGCGGTTGGAGGCATCTACGATGATGAGCTTGCCATTCTTGCGCATGACCCCGCGGAGCTTTCGGAATATCTCTGTGTAAACTTTCTGCGCTTCCGGGCTGTTCTGTAACTCCACGCACATCTGCTCATCGAGATGGTTGATGGACGCGTGCAACAAAACGATGTCATGTTTCTGACCCCGGCAGTCGTACTCTTGAAACGTATAGGGCAAACGGCTGACGTTTTTCAATCCCAGCGATTCCGACATCGCATACAGAATGTGAGCGACTCTCTTCGAGGTGCCGCTTCCGTCGGCCAGGGGCTCCAGCCCCACAACCGAAGCAGCCCCGTTCGCCGCAGCCCAGATCATGAAGAGACCGTCACCGCAGC
>CAYQOI010000358.1:0-4401 GCA_964419085.1 uncultured Cytophagia bacterium
TCATGGGTTAAATATACGCAACGGCCGCAAGTTTGTCAATCGCTTTGTGGAAATGCATCGGGGCTTGCAGGACGTGCCTGACCTGCGCTGAGTGGTTTGCTTCGGAGCCCCAGTCATTCTTGGAGGAGGCAGAAATAGCAGGTTTGCGGCGAGAAGGGCCAGTGAGTGCCCGATGAGATCAAGATTTGGTTTTCTCTACCAGGTCACCCTCCACATAGCGGTGGATCAGCCCGGAAATGAGCGTTTGGTAGGGAATGCCCAGTTCCAGCGCTTGTTTTTGAATCCTTGAAAATCGTGGTCGTAAAGGTGAATGGTTATCCGACGGTCTTTCTTGAATGTGTTTTGCGCCGCGGACGTTATTCTTTCCAGTTCGTTGCGAGACGGTTTTCTGGCTTCTACTTTCCGTTTCTCGTATGCCTCTAGAAGCTGTTTTTCTTCTTTATCCAGTTTCATGGGGTTACTCTTTTGTCTCGTTTTTAAAATCTCGGGTTGCTTTTCGGCTGGGATAATCGTCTTCGAAAAAATTTCGTTTTTGCGCTCTACGTATGGTACCAAATAGACATACTCATCCATCACCACGAAATATATCTTCTGGCCCGGATATTTTTGTTGGTTGGGATGATTGGCCACCTTCCATACATCTCCCTTGGAGAGATGAAAAAGAATTTGCTCGAAGGAGACGCCTCTTTCACGTTTAAGCCACTCATTTTTCTCCGGGTCCCATTCAAATTTCATCAATCAAATGTACATCGAAAAGATGTACATCGTCAAGTGCTTTTTCTGACTTCTTGGACAGCCGCGCCTAATCGTTTTCTTTCTACCTGCCCCACAGAGAACTCACGCCTTTGTGGTCCTACGGCCAAATCCAGTAGAGATCCGCTGAATCGGGGGCGAGTGCTTCGCCTGTTAAACTGCTACGGTCATATTTTTTATGAGGCAATCCGGGCAAGCTCGCTGCCGTGGTTTCTTCTTGACTTTCTACCTGGTTTTTCCTAAATTACGCAGTTTTGAGGCGATGCGTGAACGGATTTTGCCGCGATGCGGACTTCAGCGACAAGACTTAGTCCTGGGAGAGGTCAAAAATGAGTGCTAAGTACCAGAATTTTATCGGAGGTAAATGGGTCGACGCGGTTTCGGGGGAGGTGTTCGAAAACCGCAACCCCGCCAATTGGGATGAAGTGATCGGGACCTTTCCCAAATCGGGGAAGGAGGATGTCGACCTGGCAGTGAAATCCGCGCGGGAAGCGTTCGATGCCTGGCGCCTGACCCCGGCGCCGGTGCGCGGGAACATCATCAAAAAAGCCGGTGATCTGCTGGTGGCGCGCAAAGAAGAGATCGCCAAAAACATGACCCGCGAGATGGGTAAAGTGCTGGCGGAGACCCGCGGAGACGTGCAGGAAGGCATCGACACGGCGTACTACGCGGCCAGCGAAGGCCGTCGCTTGTTCGGCCACACGGTTCCATCGGAGCTGCCTAACAAGTTCAACATGTCCATGCGCATCCCCATCGGCGTGGCGGGCATCATCACGCCGTGGAATTTTCCCATGGCCATCCCCACGTGGAAGATCTTCCCCGCCCTGGTTTGCGGCAATTGCGTGGTGTTCAAACCGGCCAGCGACACGCCGCTGACCGCGACGACCTTTGTGGAAATCCTGCTGGAAGCGGGCGTGCCGCCGAAAGTCGTCAACCTGGTACATGGCGGCGGCAGTTCTGTGGGCATTCCGCTGGTCAACCATCCCGATGTGAATCTGATTTCTTTCACCGGCTCCACCGCAGTGGGGAAAACCATTTCCAAAGCCGCAAGCGAGACGCTCAAACGGGTTTCGCTGGAGCTGGGCGGGAAGAACGCGCAGATCGTGATGGATGACGCGGACCTGGAGTTGGCGCTGGACGGCGTGCTCTGGGGTGCGTTCGGCACCACGGGTCAGCGCTGCACCGCCACCAGTCGCTTGATTCTGCACGAGAAGGTGTATGATCGTTTCATGGACATGCTGCTCAGCCGCACCAAACAGCTCAGGCTGGGCGACGGCTTGAAGCCGGACACCGATGTGGGACCGCTGATCAACGAGGGGCAACGGGAAAAGGTTCAGGAATACGTGAAGATCGGGCAGGAAGAGGGCGCAAAACTGCTGACCGGTGGAAACATCTGCACGGAAGGCGATTGCCAAAAAGGCTGGTTTCACGAACCCACCATCTTCGCCGAGGTGACCCCGGAGATGCGCATCGCAAAGGAGGAGATCTTCGGTCCGGTGCTCTCGGTGTTGCGGGTCAAGTCGTTTGAAGAGGCGGTTCAGGTACTCAACAACACGCAGTACGGCCTGTCCTCCTCCATCTACACCCGGGACGTGAATCGCAGTTTCCAGGCCATGCGCGACATCGAGGCGGGGATCACCTACATCAACGGGCCCACCATCGGCGCAGAGGCGCACATGCCGTTCGGCGGGGTCAAGCAGACCGGGAACGGCCATCGGGAAGGCGGTTGGGAAGTGTACGATTTTTACACCGAGACCAAGACCGTTTTTGTAGACTACTCCGGCAAGTTGCAACGGGCGCAGATCGACAATTATTAGACCGAGGACCGCAGCCGTGTTAAAGCTTACGCCACAACAGGTTTATCCCACGCTGAGCCAGCACATGCTGGTAGACGGCTTCCGCAAAATGGTGGTGGATTTACAACGCAGCGAGGGCAGTTACCTGTACGATTCGCTGAATGAACGTCGCTACCTGGACCTGTTCAGTTTTTTCGCCACTTCGCCCATCGGGCACAACCATCCTGCGCTCAAAACGCCGGAGTTCCAGGAGAAGATTCTGAGCGTGGCCCTGATGAAGCCGTCCAACTCGGATTTCTACACCACCGAGATGGCGGAGTTCGTGGCGACCTTTTCCAAACACGCCATGCCGGAGCACCTTCCCTATCTCTTTCTCATCAGTGGCGGCGCGCTCGCGGTGGAAAACGCGTTGAAAGCGGCGTTCGACTGGAAAGTGCGAAAGAACTTCCAGAAAGGGCACACCGAAGAGAAGGGAACGCAGGTGATTCACTTTCGGGAAGCCTTTCACGGGCGTTCCGGCTACACCTTGTCGTTGACCAATACCGATCCCACCAAGACCAAGTATTTTCCAAAATTCAAGTGGCCCAGGATTACCAATCCTAAGCTCACTTTTCCGCTGGATGACGCGGGGCTGGAGCAGGTGATCGCGCTGGAGAAGCAGGCCGTGGCCGAAATCGAGCAGGCCATTCACGACAATCCCGACGACATCGCCGCGATGATCATCGAGCCGATTCAGGGAGAAGGCGGGGACAACCATTTTCGCAAAGAATTCTTCCAGCAACTGCGCACCCTCGCCGACGAGAACGACATCATGCTGATCTTCGACGAGGTGCAGACCGGCATCGGCCTCACCGGCAAGATGTGGTGCTACGAGCATTTCGGTGTGCAGCCGGACATGGTCGCGTTTGGCAAGAAAACACAGGTTTGCGGCTTCATGTGCAGCAAGCGCATCGACGAGGCGGAAAACAACGTCTTTCACGAATCCAGCCGCATCAATTCCACCTGGGGCGGCAACCTGGTGGACATGGTGCGTTTCCGCAAATACCTCGAAGTGATCGTGACGGAAAAGCTGGTGGAAAACGCGGCACAGGTGGGGCGCTATTTTCTGGATGAGCTGCGCAACCTGGCCGGAGAATTTCCCGGCCAAATCACCAACGTACGCGGTCGCGGGCTGATGCTGGCGTTCGACCTGCCCGACGGCGAACGCCGCGACGCGTTTCTGCGCGTGGCCTACCAGCACGGCATGATTGCCCTGGGGTGCGGACCGCGCTCCATTCGTTTTCGACCGGCGTTGAATTTTAGCCGCGAGCTGGTGGACGAAGCCATCCGGGTGACCCGGGAGACGTTGGGAGAGGTTCTGGGGACCGCGGCCACGCACGCTCACTCCGCTGCGGTGCAATCGTAGGGGGCGGGGCTCACGTGGATGTCGTGGAAGCACGCGTCGTTGAAACGGAGCATCCGGGTTCGGAACGGATGGCAGAAAGAGAAACTGAAGAGGGGGAAGGGAAGCTTTACGTGGTCAGTACACCTATCGGAAATCTGAAAGACATCACCCTGCGCGCGTTGGAGGTCTTGTCCGAGGTCGACTTGATCGCGGCAGAAGACACGCGGCGGACACGGGTGCTCCTGGAGCACTACGGGATTCGCACGCCGACGACCAGCTACCACGATTTCAACAAGGAGAAGAGGCTTCCGGCGCTGCTGGCGCGCTTGCACGCAGGTCAGCGGGTGGCGGTGGTGTCCGACGCGGGGACGCCCGGCATCTCGGATCCCGCGTTCCGGCTGGGTGCGCGAGTGTCTCGCGGAACAGGTGGCGGTTGAGACCATCCCCGGCGCGTCTGCATTTTTGCCT
>CAYQOI010000359.1:0-4391 GCA_964419085.1 uncultured Cytophagia bacterium
GTCACAGGATTGAACGGATTGGGGTAATTCTGCAACAGGACGAACCCATTCGGCGCGGCGTTTCGAGAAGCCACCGACGTCGTGTTGGCCAGAATAAAATCGGCCGCCACCGGAAGGTGGTCGGAAGCCTGGTGCAGCGCGTCGGCCACGCTGTCCGGCACCGCCCCGTTCGTTCCGGCATTCACCGCCAAATTGAGATGGTTGCCATCGTTCCCCACCGCGCGATAGGTCGCGGGCAGGATGTCCATGCCACCGGGCGTCAACAAGCTCTCCGAGACCAGAATCAGATCGAAGCGGTCATCCAGGCCGCCGGTGGCGCCTTCGCCGAAGGCCGTCGTGCGGGTGGATTGGGTGTGGAGGACGGCAAAAACCGGATTGTTGTGCCAGAGCCCCAACTGGTCCACGGGATCGAAAAGCTTAAGGGCCGCATTGGCCGTACTGTCCGCCAATTCGCTGAAAGCCGCCTCCAGCGACGAACGCATGTTGAAATCGCCCACCACCATGAAGTTGGTGCCGGCAGGCAGGGAATCTATCTCGCGGCGCAGCGCAGTGGTTTCGGTCAGGCGACGCTGCTGGTCCCCGTCCAGGGAGCCCGCTTTCAGGTGCACGGAGTAGATGATGAACTCCTGCCCCGCCGCAGTGAGCGTGTACTGGTAGATGTTGCGCAAATCCGTAGGGATGGCATGTACTGGCTGGATGGAGACCCGGTCCGGACGGTAGAAGAGCCCGCTGTCGGTGTCCGGCCCGTCGATGAATATGGCCGCGGCGTAGGTCGCGCCGGTCTGATTCATCACCTCGTTCAAAAAGAGGTCCAGGCCGCCCTGCGATTCCAGTTCCTGCACCACCAGGACATCCGGCTTCAGGTACCGCATCACGATGCGAAAATCGTCCACGCGCTGCACCCCGCCGACGCTGGGAAAATTGAGCAGATTGTACGAGGCGATGCGCAGCGTATCCACCTGAGCCGGGGCAAGCGGGACAAAGAGGCAAAGCTTGCACACCACCAGCAACACGACAACCTTTGCCACAGTTGAAACTTGTTTGCGCTTTTTCATCGAAATTCCTTTCGCTTTTGGGTAACCCTTTGAAAGGTTAGAACGGCTCAAAGGGTTACAACTACGTTTTCAGCTCGACTATTCGCGTTTCAGCAGAAACGAGCGGAGGCAACGCTCAGGTTTATTTTACGAATAAATGTCCTTTTGTGCAAGATTCCAGGAAACAAAAACCTCGGTCCGGGCCGGCTCGCGGCGCAAGAGTGAAAAACAGCCGGGCAACGGCTTTTTTCCTTGACAATATTGAGATTAAGTGATATTTTAAGCCTTGATTCGGAATTCGTTTCCCGAATTCCTGCCTGAGTTCGGCATCTCCGTATCACGACAAACGAGGCTTTGACCGGTTAGCAAGAGGAATCTGCATTTAGAATCTTGGAAGCAAACAGAGGCGCCCGTGGAAGTAGATAAAGATCTTCAAGCGATTCAAGAAGTCCGAAATCTCTGTAACAAAGCCAAAGAGGCCCACCTCGCGTTCAAAGAATTCAGCCAGGCGGAAGTGGACAAAGTGGTGGCCGCTATGGCCGAGGCCGGGTTCCAGGCCTCCGAACGGTTAGCCAAACTTGCGGTTTCTGAAACCGGCTACGGCAACGTTTCCGACAAGATCAAGAAGAATCATTTCTGCACCCGCGACCTGTACGAGTCCATCCGAGATCTCAGAACCGTGGGGATCGTGCGCGAAGACCACAAGAACAAGATCCTCGAAATCGCCGAACCGCTCGGGGTGGTGGCCGCGATCATTCCCACCACCAACCCCACTTCCACCACGATGTTCAAGAGCATCATCTCGGTCAAGACGCGCAACGGGATCGTGATTTCGCCCCACCCGCGGGCCGTCAACTGCATCGCAGAGGCCGCCGGCGTCATGCACGATGCGGCAATGGCCGCCGGCGCACCCGAAGGGCTGATTTCGGCCTTGCGCATCCCGACGCTCCAGGCGACTCAAGAACTCATGCGCCACAAGAATACCGACGTCATCCTGGCCACCGGGGGGACCGGACTGGTAAAAGCAGCCTACAGCGCGGGCAAGCCCGCCTACGGCGTGGGACCGGGCAACGTGCCGGTGTATCTCGACCGCTCCGCGGACTACCGGAAAGCGGTGGCCGACATCGTGGCGGGCAAGACCTTCGACTTTGGGACGCTGTGCTCTTCAGAGCAGGCCGTGATCGTCGACGCGCCGCTGAAAAATCGCGTGCGTGACGAATTGCGACGAGCCGGCGCCTACTTTCTGCAACCCGAGGAAATCGACGCCCTGGGACGCGTGCTGGTCACACCGGATTTCCGCATCAACCCCGAGATGGTCGGCCAGGCACCGCAGGTTTTGGCGGAGAAAGCCGGCTTCAGCGTTCCCAACGAGATCCGTTTGCTGGTAGCAGAGCTGTCCGGCGTCGGACGGGATTATCCTCTTTCTGCTGAAAAGCTTTCCCCCGTCCTGGTCTTCTACACGGCCAACGGCTGGGAAGAAGGGATTCGCCGCTGTGTGGAGATCCTGAATTTCGGCGGCCGGGGACACACCGCCGCGATTCACGCGAAGAACGACGAGGTCATCCGCCATTTCGGCCAGCGGGTGCCGGCTTTTCGCATCGTGGTCAACTCGCCGGCCTCCCTGGGCGCGGTGGGCTACACCAACGAACTGATGCCTTCCATGACCCTGGGCTGTGGCACCTACGGCGGCAACATCACCTCCGACAACATCACCGCCACCCATCTGATGAACATCAAACGGGTGAGCTACGAGACGCGGCCGCTTTCGAGCCCGCGCAACGGCACGACCTGGCGGCCCGGCGTCCGGCACCACTGGCAGGACCGGGATGCACCCTACACCAAGGCCCTGTCTTCGGATGTGTCGCGCAAAGGCAAGTCGCTTGCCCCGCAAAAAACCTCTGTCCCGTCCCAAGTCCAGCCGGAACCGCGCTTCGGTGCCACCGGCATGACCGCCGCGGAAGTGGAGGAAATCGTCGAACAATTCTTGCAAAACAAAGGTTGATGGGCCAGCAAAAACTCATTCCCGTCGGCGTTTCCAACCGTCATTTCCACATTTCACAGCAAGATTTAGAGACTCTGTTCGGGCCGGGGTACCGGCTCCAAAAGCTGAGAGACATCTCCCAGCGGGGGCAATTTGCCAGTCAGGAAACCGTAGATGTCGTCGGGCCGAAGGGACGCATCGACCGCATTCGAATCGTCGGCCCCACGCGCGGCGAGACGCAACTGGAGATTTCTCGCTCCGACGCGTATCGCCTGGGCCTGGACCCGCCTGTGCGCTACTCGGGCGACCTGGGCAACTCCCCCGGCGCCCGGCTCATCGGACCCAAAGGGGAGCTGAATCTCAAACGCGGCATCATTATCCCGCAGCGGCACATTCACATGAGTCCCCGCGACGCGCGGGAGTTCGGGGTGCGTGACCGGGATCGCGTTTTTGTCGCGCCCGCGGAGCAGGGCGCGCTGGCACCGGGCAGCGAACCGAGATCGCTCATCTTTGGGAACGTCCTCATCCGCGTGGATGACAGCTTTGTGCTGGATTTCCATATCGACGTCGATGAAGCCAACGCTTCCGGCTTGCAGACAGGGGACCACGTGTACATCATCCGCAAGGAGACGCGACCCCAGCCCGCGCGCAACCGCCGCTTGATCACCGAAAACGACGTGCGTCAGGCGATGCTCAACCACCGCAAGATCTGTGTGCCCCCGGGTGCCATCGTTACACCCGCAGCCCGGGACCTCGCGAAGGCACACGACGTTTTCGAGTGACCTTGCGCCGCGCTCTTTCACCAACCAAATCGCGGTGAACCGTGCTGAGTTCTGATTTATTCACCGTCCTGACCACCGGCCTGTTCGGGCGTGAGGACGTCGTGGTCGAGTGGAAATCGCAGTTCGTGCGATTACCGGACCACCTGTCGCAGCAAATCGAGCGTTTCTGGGAGGAGAGGATTCTTGCCTCTGAGAAGAAAGACTTCGTTTACGACGGGCTTCTCTGTCGCCTGGAACGCTGGCGCCACGAGAACCATTCGCTCGCTCTCCATCTACGACTCACCACATACAAACATCTGCTTTTTTCCAACGCACAGACGCAGCGCGCCAGCACCGAGTTCGGGGCCGATCTGCTCGCGAATGCGCTGGGGATCAGCGTCGTGCTGGTCACTGCAGACCAAAAGACTCTGTTGATCCGCCGGAGCGAAACCGTGGGCGAGTGTCCTGCGAAGCTGGATGTAATCGGGGGACACATCCATCCCACCGAGCATGCCGTCGACGGCACGCCCGATCCTTTTTTGGCGATTCAAGAGGAGATCCGGGAGGAGACCGGACTGGCACCGGTGCAACTCGCGGACCTGCGCTGTCTCGGAC
>CAYQOI010000360.1:0-4380 GCA_964419085.1 uncultured Cytophagia bacterium
GGGTACGGTGTTACCGCGCCGGAATACGGGTATGACGACTATGCCGATGTCGACGTGAAGGGCAAGATCGTGCTCGTGCTGAAGCATGAACCCGGCGAAAAAGACCCGGAAAGTCCCTTCGCCGGCGAAAAGCCCACCACGCATTCCTCCGTTCGCGCAAAGTTCGACAATGCGGTGGCCCACGGCGCCGCGGGACTGCTGGTGGTCACCGACCCGCTGAATCATCGTTCGCTCCGTCCGCGGGGCTTTCCCTGGCCTTCGCTGTTCAGGAACATCCCCGACGACGCGCTGCCCTACACGCTGGTCCTCAGTGAAAAGACCCGCATTCCGGTGGTTCAGGTGGGGAAACACTTTCTGCGCGCGGTTTTTGGCAGCGTGGACAGTGTGAAGGCGATACAGCAGCAGATAGATTCTAGCCTGACGCCACACTCCTTTGTCATTGCCGACGCTCGGGTTTCACTCAGAACTTCGACCCGCGTCGAAAGTGCGCGCACGCAAAACGTGGTGGCTTATCTCGAAGGCTCCGACCCGAAGCTCAGAGACGAGGCCATCGTGATCGGTGCGCATTACGACCATGTGGGCTACGTACACGGCCCAAGAAAGCCAGGGGAAGATTACATCTACAACGGTGCAGACGACAACGCGTCCGGCACGGTGGGCCTGCTGGAAGTGGCGAAGGCCTTTTCGCTGGCACGCGTCCGGCCCCGCCGCAGCGTGATTTTCATCGCCTTCGCGGGCGAGGAAAAGGGATTGTTCGGTTCCCGCTACTATGTGGAGAACCCCTTGTGGCCGCTCGCTAAGACCCGCGCGATGCTGAATATGGATATGATCGGTCGCAACGAAGGCGACCGGGTCACCATCATCGGCTACACGTGGAGCCCGACGTTAAAACAAATCAACGAAGAGGAAAACCGCTACGTGGGAATGCAACTGGATTACAACGGCGAGCAGTTTTTTCGCCGCAGCGACCAGTACAGTTTTGCGCGCAAAGGCGTCCCCGTGTTGATGTACCACACCGGCGAACATCCCGATTACCACAAGGTGTCGGACAATCCGGACAAAATCAAGGAGGGTAAGATCGCGATGATCGCCAGGCTGGTTTTTCGCACGGCCTGGCATGCGGCCAATACAGACCAGGTGTTCGAAACCAAAAAAGTTAACTAAATTCTAATTCTGGAGCGAAACGATGCACAAAACAAAACTCAATGGCATGGTCGTCCTGGTGTTTTCTTTACTCACACTGGCTTTTGCCGCCCGGGTCTTCACCGGACAGGGCTACCGGTTGGTGTACAAAATGAACAAGGGTGACACCTTGAAGTACAGCCAGTCCAGCGAAATGGAACAGGTTCAAGAAATGATGGGAACTGAACAGAAGGTGGGCAGCACCAGCGATACGGCTATCAAACTCGTCTGCGAAAATCGCGACGCCAACGGTGACCTCACGTTGGTCATGACGTACGAGTCGTTCAAGGTGGCGGTCACCAGCGCAGTCCTGGATTCTACGTTCGACAACCCCGGCGGCATCGTGGGCAAGCGGGTTAAGAAGTTTGTGAGGCCCAACGGCGACCAGATCAAATCGGTGGAGCTGGACAGCATCAAGATTTTGCCTGTGAATCGCGGTTTTTCCAGCGAACAAGAGTTTCTTCCCAACCTTCCCGATGAAGCGCTGGAGATGGGCAAACCGGTCACCCGCTCTGACGTGGACACTTCCCACACGCTCGGCGGGACGACGGTAGTCACCTCCGAAGTGCAATACACCCTACTGGGAAAAGAAGCAAAAGCCGGGTACGATTGTGTGAAACTGGGCTTGAAGGGCACCGTGGATATCGACGGCAGTGGAAAGTTACCCCAGGGCTTTGAGCTTTTCTTTGAAGGAGATGGCAGCATCGAAGGAACCATCTATTTTGCCCCGAAAGAAGGCATCCTTGTTTCGTCCGAGAACAAGACGGACATCGAAATGACCGCAGCGCTCAAAGGGCAACAAAACATGACCATCCCCATCACCCAGTCGGTCAAATCGACGCTGAATCTGATCAAATGATGGAGTGATTCTCGTGCGCTGTGCAAATCTCAGGCAGACGCTCCTCACGTTCCTGCTCGCCGCGAATCTCGCCGCAGGCGTGCCGCTTCTGGCTGCCGGCGGGCAGGACATCCCGCCCGCGGAGTACGCGGCCAGACGAGCCGCGGTGCTGCAGCAGATGCCCGACAGCTCCGTTGCGGTGTTTCGGGCGCCGGCCATCAAAACCCGTTCAAACGATGTGGAGTACGAATACCGCCAGAGCAGCAACCTGCTCTATCTGACCGGGCTGAATGAAAGTCAGGTCGCGCTCATTCTGGTGAAGTACTCGGACGAGGCAAACGAGGCGGTTCTTTTCATTCCGAAAGCCAATCCCGCACGAGGCGTGTGGGGTGATCAGCCGCTCTCGGCTGAAGCGGTCAAAGCCGCCCTGGATCTGAAGAGCGTAGAGTACTTCGATGCGTTTGAAGACAAGCTGAAAGACATGCTTCCGGGCAAGAAGGTCCTGTTTTACTCCTTTGACCCTGACTTTATCTACGAGCCGCTTGGAGAACATAAGGTCTTCATTTCGCGTGAAGTGAAGAAGGCGCTCCGGCGGAAATATCCCGGCCTCAGGGTGAAGTCGCCGAGCAAGATGCTGGCCAAATTGCGCCAGGTGAAATCGCCCGCGGAATTGAAACTCATGCAGCGGGCCATCGACATCACCGCCAAGGCGCAAATGGAAGCGATGCGCGCGGCACGCCCGGGCCTTTTTGAATATCAGATCGAAGCGCTCATCGAGTTTGTCTTCAAAAGGGAGGGCGCCGAGTACCCGGCGTTCCCGTCCATTATCGGCTCGGGACCCAACTCAACGGTGCTCCACCACTGGCGCAATCGGCGCAAAGTTCGAGACGGTGACCTCATCGTGATGGATGTGGGCGCGGAGTACCACGGCTACTCCGCCGACATCACGCGGACGATTCCGGCAAACGGCAAGTTTAGCGAAAAGCAGCGCGAGATCTACCAGATCGTGCTGCGCGCGCAAAAAGCCGCTATCGACGCGGTGGCCCCCGGCGTGCCCTTCCGCAAAATCCACCAGGTGGCCAGAAAGATCATCGAGGACGCAGGGTACGGCAAATATTTTACCCACGGCACCAGCCACTTCCTGGGCCTGGACACGCACGATGTGGGTGAACGCGGTACTTTGCAGCCCGGGATGGTGCTCACCGTGGAGCCCGGAATCTACATCCGGGCCGGGTCTGAAGTGGACAAAGCCTACTGGAACATCGGCGTACGGATCGAAGACGATGTGCTGGTTACCGAGGATGGGCACAAAGTCCTTTCGGGGCGTGTGCCGCGCGAAATCGAAGAGATCGAAGCGCTGATGCGGCAGGAGAGCCGCCTGAGCCGGATGTGACTCTCAACACGTTCATCCTTGCAAGAAATGGGAGCCCCGCGGTATTCGTGGGGCTTTTGTTTTTGCAGCATGTTGCACGGTGGCGTCCACCAAAAAAGCGTTGCGAAATTTGCGAAATATTCATATACTGCACCGTGCCGGAGTAAGCAGCTGGTGGGAAATGTGTCCTTGCGAGGAGTCTTAACCGGGGAAGACCTTGACGTCATTCAGGAAAAATCCTTTTAATAATCAGCACGTTACACCAGATCCAAAGGGCTTCTTCCAGAACGACGGAAGGTGCTCGGTTTGATTTCTTGCACATTCAGGTGAGTTTGGAGCGACCGTTCCGTGGAGCCGCGAGAGAACAAGAAAAGGAGGAAGCTGCGTACGTTCAGAGACGTCGCGGCCGGGCGCGATTACGCCAAGGATGTACTCGTGGATGAAGCGGAAATCGCGAGCGAACTTTGTGGCGTTCCCACACCAGGTCGCTTTCTGGATCTGTGCTCGGAGCCTGATCTGAGGAAGGTTCTGGAGCGATTTGGTGTTCTCACGGTCCTGTACGAAAAAGGTTTTGAGTCGCTCGCCATCGAGATTCACAGCGACAACCCGCTTATCCACCGGTTCCGGGTCTTGCACGAGGGGCCTGGTGAGCCCGAGCTCCTCGTCGAGCTTGCCCTGGAGAAGAAGGCGATTCCGGGCAACAGGCTCAATCTTGGGACGGTGGAGCAGACGAAGCTGGAAGTTCTTTTCGTGGATTGGTTGCTCCTGCAGAATCCGCGCGAAACGTTCGGGGACCGGCTCTGTCTGCCCGGCCAGCGTTTTCCCGGCCTGGGTTTGGCCAGGGAGTTGCTGCAGGTCATCGAATACTTTTGCCGGCAACTCGATTTTTATGCCATCCTGGCCATCCCGGGACACTACCACAACGCGTTGATCTTCTCCCGGTACTTCCGTTATATCGACGCTGTCAGCGAGGGGAGGCTCCAGGCGC
>CAYQOI010000361.1:0-4380 GCA_964419085.1 uncultured Cytophagia bacterium
GGGAGCGGGAGTTGCCGGTCGGCGATTTACCGGTCGGTGAGCGGAGTCGAGCCACCGGGGCGCAGCAACAAGATTCTTTTGACCTTTTTACCTCGCGGCAAAGTCACCCCTGCCTCGATTTCCAAAGCCCGACCTCCTCACCGTGAAAAAAAGTTCTTGCATCGCAGCGTAAAATTGTCTATACTCGGATGTAAGTGAGTAAACACTTACTTATTCTAATGTAGAAAAAAATGGCACGTCCGCTGACCAAAAAACACGAGGTGATGGATGCCGCGCTGACGCTCTTCATGCGCAAAGGCATCAAGGCCACCACGACCCGGGACATCGCGTTGCGGGCCGGGATTTCGGAAGGGACCATCTACCGTCACTTCGAAAGCAAGGAGGACCTGGCCGAAAGCATCTTCGAGACCAACCTGCAGTACTTTTCCCGCTTCCTGAAAGGCTACCTCAAGAACACCAGCGGCCCGGAAGAAATGCTGCGGGCGTTTGTGGAAGGTTTTTTCGAGTTCTCCCGCCGCGAGCAGCGCCGCTATGGCTTCATCATGGCTGCGCACCAAACCGAGCTCAAAAAGCTCTCCCGGGAGAAGATGAAACCCAAGCAGATGCTCACCAAGATTCTGCGGCTGGGTCAGGCCAAAGGCGTGTTTCGCAAAATGAACCTGCGGTTGGCGGGCGCGATGGTCTGGGGCACGATCATGCAGACCATCTTCTACCAGAAAAGCGGCCGCATCCCGGTGAGCTACGAGCGCGTCGTGCGGGAGGTCTCGGACACCTGTTTGAGAATGGTGAAAAAAAACCCATAGAATGTCGATAGACCGCAAATAAGGCTGAAAGGAGGTGATTTCATGACGTACATTATCGCGGAGCCATGCGTGGACGTGCGGGACAGGGCGTGCGTGGATGTTTGTCCGGTGGATTGCATCTACGAAGTCGAGGATACCCAGCTTTCCGAGGGGGACCCTGCTTACAAGATGATGCTCTACATCCATCCGGAGGAGTGCATCGATTGCGGCGCCTGTGAACCGGAATGTCCCGTTGAAGCCATCTTTCCGGAAGACGAGGTACCGGAGAAATGGTCTGAATATATCGCGTACAACTACGAGGCATTCGGCCTTTCCGCCCCCTAACTGCACATACAGCAACTTGCAGACGCCATCCGGGTGCCTCGTACGATTTCCGGATGGCGTTTTTTTTTGCAGTCACCGCACGTCGAAGCCTGCAGCAAATTACCTTGTGTCATTCCCCGGCTTTTGCTTATATTCTCCCATGCTGATCATTTCACTGGTGTTGCTGCTGGGCGTGGTCGCGGTGTCTTTCGCTTCCATCTTCATCAAACTGTGCGACGCGCCCGCGCTGGTGATCGCCTCCTACCGGCTGACCTTTGCTTCCCTGTTTTTTCTCGCCGGCTCCGGGTTGCGCCGCCGAAATCCCTTCGCCGCCTTCGGCGCAAGGAGCTTGCGCTGGGCCTTTGTTTCCGGCCTGTTTCTGAGCTTTCACTTCGCCACGTGGATCACGTCGTTGAAATACACCTCGGTGACCAGCTCTGTGGTGCTCCTGGCCATCTCACCGATTTTTGTGGCGGTGGGTTCGGCCGTGTTTCTCAAAGAAAAAGTCTCCGGCCTGGTCATCCTCGGCAGCCTGGTGACGCTGGGCGGCGTGGTGGTCCTCGGCCTCCAGGAACATGGCTACGGGCCCAACGCGCTGCTGGGCGATGGGCTGGCCATGTGCGGTGCGCTGGGTGCGGCGGGCTACTTCCTCACCGGTCGCCACGTGCGGGCCAGAATCGACACGCTGTCGTACGTCACCGTGGTCTACTCCACCACCGCGGTGCTGCTCATTTTGTTTTCCGCGTTGTGGGGCAACGATTTCTTCCATTACGACACCAGGACCTATGTTTTGTTTTTGCTCATCGCGTTCGTGCCTCAGGTGATCGGGCACACCAGTTTCAACTGGGCGCTGGAGCACCTGTCCGCGGCCACGGTGAATGTCGTGTCGCTGGGCGAACCGGTGGGCGCGTCCATCCTCGCTTTCGCGATCTTGGATGAAAGGATTACGCTGCTGCAGGGCCTGGGCGGGATCCTGATCCTGGGCGGCGTCTTGATGGCGCTGCGCGGGGACGCGGCGTTTCGCGACCCGACTCGTAAGCCCACCCGCGAAACCGAAGCATCTCTGCCGCAGGCAACGGGCTGAAAGGAGCGCAATTCATGGAAGTCATTCTGCTGGGAACCGGCGCGGCTTTGCCCACAAAATGGCGCGCGAGCTCGGCCCTGGTGGTGGCCCATGAGGGCGAGCTGCTGCTTTTCGATTGCGGTGAAGGCACGCAGGTGCAATTTCAGAAAGCGGAGCTCAGACCGGGGAAATTGCGCCGCATCTTCATCTCCCACTTTCACGGGGACCACATTTACGGACTCATCGGGTTGCTCACCTCGCTGCAACTGAACGGCAGAGAGACGCCTCTGGACCTGTACGGGCCGCGCGACCTCGCTGATTATCTCGAATACATGCAGGGGTTTTCCCGTTTCAAATTCCGCTACGCGGTCAGCGTGCACGAGGTGGCCCCCCGGGCCGAAGCCGCCCGGTGGGATTGCGGCGCGGTGACGGTAAGCACGCGGCGGTTGGACCACGGCATCCCGACGCTCGGATTCCGCGTGGAAGAGAAGCCGAAGCCGGGGAAATTCGATGTCCAGGCTGCAGAGCAACTGGGCGTGCCCCCGGGCCCGCAGCGAGCCCGCCTCCAGGCCGGAGAGACCGTGCGGCTTGCCGACGGCTCGACGGTGCGGCCGGAGCAGGTTCTGGGACCCCCGCGACCGGGCCGCAAGGTCGCCATCGTCCTGGACAGCCGGCCGTGCCGGAACGCGCAGATTCTGGCACAGGAAGCCGACCTGCTGGTCCACGAAGGCACCTTCGACCAGAGCCAGGCTGCTCGTGCGGCTGAGACCGGCCACGCCACGGTGACGCAGGCGGCACAACTGGCGCGCGACGCTGGTTGCAAGAAGCTCCTCTTGACCCACATCAGCGCGCGCTACCGGGAAGAGGATGAGGACGCACTGCTGCAGCAGGCGAAAGCCGTTTTCCCCAACACCATTCTGGGCCGCGACCTGCTCCGAATCGAGGTTTGATCGATGGACCAGTTCATCGAATTTGAAAGCGAGGTCACGCTCGAAGCGTTGCAAGACAGTCTCTCCCGGCACAATCCGGGGATCGAGCTTTTGCGCGTCTCCAGGCTGACCGGCACGGTGAAAATCCGTACCGAAAAAAAACTCAGCAAGCGTGAGTTGAAACGTGCGTTTCGGCCGCACAAGATCAAGAAGGTGTACGACGATTTTCCTCTGCAAAGCCGGAAGCACTAAATCTGTGCACTTTTTTGTGCCCAACGCGATTTTTCGCTTGCAACTCTCCGAGATATTTTTTTTCTTGTAACCGAACCGTAAAAGGTACCACGGTTTACCTTCCAAACATCGACGATCATGCAACAAATCAAATAGATCTCCTACTTGAGGTGGGGAAACATTAGGACGTTTGTACCGAATTGAAGATCTTCTGACTTTCGGGTAATTGGGACATTCCTCAGGAAGCACAATTCTCTTAATCTTTATCTTTACCACTCACTAACTCACTAACTCTCAGGAGGGAGGCAAATGCACAAAACAAAAAGGGGACGCATCTGGACGCTTGTCGTCTGCCTGGTTTCCCTGACGTTCTTTGTTCAGGGTGAGCTCAGGGCCCAGGGTGTGACTACGGCGGGCATCAGCGGCTTCGTGACCGATGAGAAGGGCGAGGCACTGCCCGGCGCGAATGTCGTGGCGGTACATATGCCCAGCGGAACGCAGTACGGCACCGCGGTGCGAAGCGGCGGCGCGTTTACCATTCCCAATATGCGTGTCGGCGGGCCGTACACGGTCACCGTGAGCTTTATCGGCTACAAGGTGCAGAAACAGGAAAACGTCTACCTGAGCCTCGGACAGAACCTGCGCCTGAATTTCAAGCTTGCCGAGGAAGCCATCCAGATGCAGGCAATCCAAATCACGGCTGAGGAACACGATGTCCTCAACTCGGACCGGACCGGCGCCGCGACCTTCGTCAACGCCGAACAGGTGCGGCAACTTCCTTCGATCAAACGCAGCACGCGCGACCTCACGCGGTTAGACCCTCGCAGCGACGGCAATTTCAGCTTCGGGGGCAGAAACTGGCTGTTCAACAACATTTCGCTGGATGGCTCTTATTTTAACAACCCGTTCGGCCTGGATGACCCTGCGCCGGGCGGTCAAACCAACGCCGAACCCGTGCCGTTCGATGCCATCGAGCAGGTACAGGTCTCGGTGGCTGCGTTCGACGTGCGCCAGGGCGGATTCACCGGCGCTAACATCAACTCGGTCACCA
>CAYQOI010000362.1:0-4379 GCA_964419085.1 uncultured Cytophagia bacterium
AGTATTGTTTTGCCGATCATCAAAAGACTCTCCTGCTAAATGAAGACTGGCCTACGGGATAAGCGCCGCCTACACCGCGTTTGGCGGTGATTTTGTTTACCCGGTGGAATAATAGATTCGAATCAACCCGCTTGTCCGTGTTTTTATGCTTTTGACAGAAGAGACCCAAGCGCCTGACTCTTTTATCCCACGGGGTAAAGTGCAATATGGTTTTGCCGATCAAGGCCTGACCTCCGCCATTCCGGGTCGATGTTCTTCAAACCAGTGGAAACGGCATTCAATCGGGTGCTTCGTTGTTGCGATTCCAGTGGCTTCGTTTGGCAGTTGCACTCGCTGGAACGCCTGGTTCACGTCGTCAGGTCAATTTACGTGACAAGGACAAGCCTTGTTGTGCGCCCGGCGGCCCGGCCGCCGGCACATGTCATCTCAATGCTACTGATGGGCTTCTTTCGTCGCCGAACGTGTCGCAAGGATGCAGTTTTTTGCCGGGAATCGCAGCACGAGATTCCACGCAAGGACTTGCATGTGTCTCGTACCGCTTTCCGGCGCCAATCATTTCTTTTCCAGCTCCGCCGTCCAATTCATCACGAGCGCGATCGAGGAGGAAGTCAAATCCTCAACGAGCGAGTTGACGATAAACCGGCTACCATCACCAGAGACATCAAAATTTTCGGCAACGGTCGTCGGGTTTATCTGGAATAGCGGCCGGACTGTACCGACTTCTATTGTTGCTCCCTGTGTGTTGATCTTTGCCATCATAATCTTGTTATCGCTACTCAGGTAGAACAGTTCCTTGCCGCCATTCCGCCAGCGAGGTCGTGTGCCGCCATCGATCGATACCTGCCACTTGCCATCCTGGCCGGGTTGCGAGAAGGGGCGCACATAGACCTCCTCTTGCCCGGATTCGTTGGAAACGTAAGCCAGCCACTGCCCATCGGGAGAAAAAGAAGGATAGAGCTCGTCGGATTCCGTGTGCAGGATGGGGATCGGCTTTGGGTCTCCGGCCAGGGGAAATGACCACAAATCGGCGCGGGTTTCCGGATCACCGTAAGTGATATAAGCGATGTACTTGCCGTCAGATGACCAGTCCAGGGGTTGCTTGTTTCGCTGCGATTCGAAAAGTAGCTTTACTCTACCAGCACCGCTCGCGGCTTTCTGGTAGAAGTTCAGAAGGCCACCGCGATTTGACTGAAACACGATGCGTTTGCCGTTTGGGGACCAGAGCGGGAATCGATCACTTGCCAGATCAAACGTAAGACGCGTTCTTGTACCGCGCGCTAAGTCATACAGCCAGATGTCATTCTGATGCGACTGGCGATCAAAGATCGCAACTGCGGCCTGCTCTGCGTTCGGTGAAAATCGAACCGAAGTGTAATTGTCAATGGCCCCTACCGAGCTTAGCTGGTTGCCGGCGCGATCGAGGATAATCAATTTCGAGCCGGTCTCCTGAACACCCCACCGGTAGGCCAGAATGCCGTTTTCGGAAGCCGCGAAACTTGCCAGATCGCCAACGGTCATATCATAGTGCATGTCTTTCGCGATCGGCATCGCTTCACCTATAAGCTCGAACCTTTTCAGGTCGAAACGCTGAGCCATAAGCGTTCCGCGGCGATGAAAAAGAAGATGCCCGGAAGCATACGCCACGTTCGAGGATGCATGCAGCAGGTGTTTATTCATGGTCCCGTCGAGCGAGGCGACATAAATCCCTCTGGCCGCGCCCGGCGCATCGGCTGCTGAGGTCTGGGCGAAATAGAGAAAATGTTTGCCATCCGGGAGGAAATAGGGCCAGCGGTGCGCAATCTGGCCTCGAGTGGAATCAAGGCTTGTTACCGCAACGGGCGTCCCTCCCTTCGCCGATACCAGATAAAGGGGGCCCGAGCCTACGGGGGCAAACAGGATACCGCTATCGCTGTCCCATGTCCCACCACGAGCGTTCGGGGCATCGCAGATCGTTAAGGCAGGGCCGCCGTCGGCCTGGATTTTTCGCAGTTTCCCTTCGGCAAAAAAGGCGATATGCCGATTGTCAGGGGCCCAAAACGGATCGCTGCATCCTTCCGTGCCGGGAAGCCAGCGAGCAGAAAAGGTATCAAGAGAGCGGATCCAGAGGCGGATTTTTCCGGAAGAGTCGGTGGCCACGAAAGTCAGACGACGGCCATCCGGAGAGAGCGCCAGGTGTCTGCCCCACCCGGCCTGTCCGGTAAACATTGACTTTTCCTGAAGAGGGACAAAGGAGCGGATGGTGGGCGTGGGATTCAGTGCGGGGCGCAAAAAGAACAAAATAAGCGCAGTGAGCGCCGTGACAACGGACACGGCTGCCACCAGCCACGGCAGACGCTGACCAGGCCTGGCCGCCGCGGTACCTGCAGGCGTTATGGTAGAAATCCGGGATCCGTTTAGAAGCGTCGCGTCAAGCCCTCTCAAATCCGCCGGCAGTTCATCCACATGCTGGTAGCGCACCGCGGGGTCTTTGGCCAGCGCCTTGGCAATGATGCCGTCCACCGTAATGGGCAGGCCGCTGCGCAAAGCCGTTAGCGGTTCGGGTTCTACGTTGAGAATCGAATAAATCACTGCCTGCTCGTAATCTCCCTTAAACGGCAGTTGCCCGGAAATCATTTCATACAAAACCACCCCCAGCGACCAGATGTCCGAACGCTTGTCCAGCGCCTCGCCGCGCGCCTGTTCCGGCGACATGTAGGCGGCCGTGCCCAACGTCAAGCCTTCCACCGTCATCTTGCTGCGGTTGGCCAGCTTGGCCAGGCCGAAATCCATGATCTTCACCACGCCTTTATCCGAGACCATGATGTTGGCCGATTTGATGTCCCGGTGGATAATGCCTTTTTCATGGGCCGCCTGCAAGCCAGCGGCGATTTGGCTGGCGTAGTCGATGGCATCGTTCAGCGGCAGGGGCGAACGGCCGTTCGCCCCAACAATATCTTCCAGCGATTGGCCCTCGATCAATTCCATGGCGATGAACATCTGGCCGTCATGTTCCTCGATGGCGTAGATGTGGCAGATGTTGGCGT
Organism: uncultured Cytophagia bacterium; assembly: GCA_964419085.1. Lineage (GTDB taxonomy): Bacteria > Zhuqueibacterota > Zhuqueibacteria > Oceanimicrobiales > Oceanimicrobiaceae > CAYQOI01. The sequence goes on from CAYQOI010000362.1 coordinate 3,024, forward strand.
GGTTCAGCGCCGCGGCCGCCTGGGCCTCGCGCAGAAAGCGCTCTTTTTCCGCCTGACCCTGCAGGGCGTTCGCGGGCAGAAACTTCAACGCTACCTCGCGCTTGAGTTTCGTGTCCTCGGCTTTGTACACCACGCCCATGCCGCCGCGGCCAAGCTCGGCCAAAATGCGATAATGTAAAATGGTCTTGCCGATCACGCGATAGTCTCCTTTGTCTGCGGACAACTTTTCCCGGGAATGCGGGAAGTTACCACCGCCGTCAATTCAGCTTTTCCCGGATAGCGGAGCGCCAGGCGGGTCATGTCATTCGCCCGGAGCATATCCCGGGAAAAGGTTTGAACTTCGCCAATCACCCTAAAGCCTTGCTCGTTGGCTTCACCGCCGCTTGTACCTCCAATAATGGGGATGTCAAGTTTCTCTTTTATTCCCCTCAGAAGTTCGAGGAAATCAAAATTGTGGTAAAGGTAATGGAACAGGGTATTTAAAGTGCTTGCTTGAATACCCTGTTCCCGGATGATAGAAAAACTCCGCAACTAATTCGTGCCCGGCAGGGGCAAATTACTGTTCCAGATGTCCGAATGGATTTTCCAACTGCCATCAGCTTGTTTCTTCCAGACGGCCATGTACTTCCCCAAGTCCTTCATATCAGTTTTTCCCGGCACCGGAACTCGCATGGTGTAGGTGCCGATTTCGTAGGCGGTGTTACTGCCCGCACTTTCTACTGAAATCGTGCTCAACGTTAAATCGGTCAGCCCCATTTTTAAATCTTCTTCATTCGATTTGCGAATGGCCTTCCTACCCTGAACCGCTTCGCTGTTGGGGGGCATGGAGCGTGCGTTTTCGGCATAAATCGCCGCCACTCCTGCCGCGTCGCCGCGATTAAACGCCGCTGCGAACTTGGCGTTTTGCGCATCGATCGCCGAGCGCAAAACAGCCGGATCCGGAGCACCTTTCATTTCCACCTGAATGACCTCCAGGGGTGTATCGCTCACATTCTGGGGCATGTGCTTGCCGGCAGGCGTCCAGCCGACCTGACCCTTTTTAATGGCAAACGGAACGGTTTGCCCATCCGGCAAGGTAAACTTCACCTGGCTGTCCGTCAAACCCACAATCACACTGGCCGGATGATAATGCATCACCGATTTTTCACCGGCACCGTAGGTGATGCGCAATACCCGCACCTGGTCGTTCTCCACCACCGTCTTGTAGTGTTTCGAGTCCACTTTGGTTGCGTCCTGCGCCGGCGCAGAGGTGGCGAACAAAAGAGCCGCCAGGGCCGCTATCAAGCTGTACGGTAAAACACGCATTTGATTTTTCATGAATAAAGCTCCTCTATTTGGTTTAATTGAGTTGTGATT
>CAYQOI010000363.1:0-4376 GCA_964419085.1 uncultured Cytophagia bacterium
AAGCTGCACATCTGTTCGGTGAACCGTCGAAATGTGTCCCTGAGCGGTCCCCCCCAAAAAAAGAAATCCCGCAGGGAGGGAAACCAGAACGGCCAAAGTGGAGTATAGGGAATGAACCCAATCGAAAGCTTTCTATGACCCTTGACTTCGCGTTTACTCGCCGTTTGCCGGGCGCACTCGTCGCGCTGCTTTTGCTTCTCTGGGGCTGCCGGACAAAAACCGACACCGCAGAGGTAGCGCAGGTGATGCACCCCATGGAGAACCCCCGTGTGAATCAGGACTCCCTCCTGGCCGCCAGGCCTTACAGCATCCAGGTGGCGGCGTTGAGCGATGCTCAAAATGCGAAAGGGCTCGAGCACACCCTGCGCCAGCGCGACTTCCCGGCGTTTGTCGTCTCCGGCGAGTCTTCGTCTCACGAGACGCTGTACCGCGTGCGCGTCGGGCCTTTTGCGGAGCGGGAAGAAGCCGAAAAAACCACCCGAGCGCTGAGAATGGCGGGCTACAAAGAAGCGTTCCTGGTGAATCATTTAGGTGAGCTCCACCCGGCCAACCCTCCGGCTGCGGACAGTCTCACCGGGGAAGGCCATCCCAAGCAGATCACGTTTTCCGGGAAATGTTCTCATCCCAGGTGGTCTCCCAGCAACCGCGAAATCGCCTTTTTTCTCCAAAAAGATGGTAAACACGGAATCTACGCGGTGGGCACCGGCGGGGGAGTGGCTTCCAGGATTGTAGAAGACGAACCGGCTTTTCAGGTCAGTGCACGATTCGCCTGGGCAAGGTCCGGCCGGAAACTCGCCTTCGTGGCCCGGGTGGCAGACCAGCTCGGGCAAACCCACGAGGCGGTGTACGAAGTGACAAAAGAAGGCGGCGGATTGCGCCGTCTTACCAGCTCTGATCTGGAAGGGGGCGAGATCGTGTCTTTGCTCTGGTCCCCGGATGACCGGTGGCTGGCGGTGGAACTGGTCGAACCCGGCGAGGCATGGCGGCAAACGCCACCTCGACGCGCGGTGCTGCTTTCCGTGGCTTCCGCGGAAATGCCTGGCTCCGCCCTCAGGGCGCCAGCCCGGGAGACGAACCTTTTCGACTTTGAGCGTCCCATCCACCTGGTCGGCTGGAATTCCGCCAATGAGCTCCTCTACCTCACGTTTGACCGCGGTTTCGATTCCAGCGCGCTGGAATTCGAGATAAAAGGTTACGACACAGCTCTCGGTCGGAAACGTGTACTGGTGACCGGACGGTTTCCGAACCCCATACTCCCGGACCGGCTTCTCCTCACTCCGGGACACGACCGAGTGATTCTCGCCGCGTTGCGCCAGCCCGGACAGGACGCGGGGTCCGGCCCGGGTCTCGCCGGCTTGTTCTCCGTCGAGCTTGCCACCGGAACCGTCCAAACGCTGCGGCGGTTTCCGGCCCAAGTGTCTGCGGGGCGGGCCGTCCGGCTTTCAGGTGAGCGGGTGTTGTTTTCGCGGAACCGGATGTCGCTTTGCGCCCAGGACCTCCGAAAACCGGCCACCCTGGATTGTTATTCCGCCACGAAAGATTTCACCGTTTCCCCCTCGGGCCGCAAGATCTGCTTTGTCCGGGGAGGCAATTTGTTCACGCTTCGAATCCACAGACCATAAAAAAAGCCCGACCAAAGCCGGGCTTTCAAAGATCAAAAACGGACAGCCTCTCGTCTAATTTACAGAACCTCTGAACCGTTCATACAAAGACAGCACCGCAGGCACATAATTCTGGGTCTCTTCATAAAGCACACCTTTGGCTCGATTCTTGGCCAGCCAAAGTGCTGCCCGTTTTCCCCCGCCGTTGTAGGCTGCCAGTCCTCCGTCGATCTCGTACAGCTCGATCAAGCTGGAAAGATACCGGCTACCCAGACGGATATTGTAGACCGGGTCAAATAACACCTCTTCCGGCGATGTCCACTTGATTCCTTCGACTTTCGCCAGGAATCGTCCCGTCGTGGGCATGACCTGCATCAGTCCCAGGGCGCCGGCCGGGGAAACCACGGTCGGGTCCCAGGTGAACGCGGACTCATGCGTGATGGTCGCACAGATCAGATCGATGTCCAGGTTGTCGTATTTCAGGCTGGCGTCGAGAATCTCACGCGCAATGGCGTGTTTGAGATCGTCGCGCATCGTCGGATTAAACGTATCGATAACGGAAAGAACCCGATTGATATTCCTTGTGCGAAGCTGGTCCACTTTGACAAAAGACTTCAACGCCCGAGTCTGGCTTTCCAGCTCGGCGGTCTTTTTGACCAACTCCTCTTGCATCGCAAGATGATGATGCATCAAACCCAACACCGTCACCACCCCGGCCCCGTAAAGGAGCCCTTTAAAAAGTTTTCGCAAAACATTGCCTCCCTATCTGTTCCACTTGCCATTTTTTTGTACCACAGCGTTCTGAACATTCTTATCATCTCATCAAGCTACAGATACGTGTTTCATAAAGCAGAGTTCCTTAAAATTTTCATAATCTTCTAGCCCACTACCGTCTTTAACCTCGATGCTCAGTAGTCCAGCCCGATGGAGAAAAAGGTGCTCGGCGCACCCCGCTCTTTCTTCAGGGGGAAATCCCACCTGAGCACCAGCAAACCGCCCAGATTGAACCGGATCCCGAGACCATATGATGTGAGCGTGTCTTCAAACCTGAAGGGAATGTTGATCGGCTGACCGATGATATCGAAATTGTCCCCCCACGCTTGAGCCGCGTCAAAAAAGGCCACCGCGGTCAGGAAATCGTATTGCATGGGAAGCATGGGAAAGACCGGGAACCTGAATTCGATGTTCTGGAACACGACCCGGGTGCCGCTCAGTTCGCCGAAATCGACGCCCCGAAAAGTGAAGGGACCGCCGATGAAAAAGCGGCGACGGTCGCTGCCGTAACTCACACCGCCCGACAAACGGTAGGCGATGGAGTAGCGGGGCACACTGATGGCAATGTACTTGCGGTAGTCTCCGAACAAAAGCGAATAATTCAGGTCGCCGAAGTTTTGCTGCACAGAAAACCGAGCGCGGGTCCCTGAAACCGGCGCGGCGAAGCCCCAGAAAGCCGTGTCGCGGATCAGGGAGGCCTCGACATCGCCGAACACTGCGTTGCTGGAACTCACCCCCAGCGTCTGTCCGGTGATGATGTTAAACTCGATGAAATCGCGATCCACGAAAAACGCATTTGAGCCCACCTCAACCCGGGTGAACCGGCTGAAAGGCAGGGCCGCGCGCACGCCGACCCCGCGGAAGATCCGGCTCTGTACCTGCGCGCTGTTGCTGGCGGTAAACAGACCGAAGTCATCTCGGAACTGGAACACCGTGAACGCCCAGTTCAGCCGGCGTTTTTGATTGAAATAGGTCGCGATAATGGTGGATTCCAGCGGGTCGCCGAACAAGGCCGCTTGCACCAGCAGACTCTTGTCCCCCAGCATGTCGCTGAACAGAAACGCGGTTTGACCCGCGAAGCCCACATTGGTGGCAAACGCGCCGCCCCCGACGATGAGGTCCGGTGACAGCTTCGATTTGTAATCGCTCAACAGAAACTCCGAACTGTCGGGCATGGCGTACTCATGGTACTTCTCATTGGGGTTTTCCAGCGTATCCAGCACCGCCACGACATTTGCCCCTTCAATCGGGTGTTTTTCGTATTCGTCCATGGTGTAAATGTACCAGCCCGCGTTCCAGAACGCACTGAACGCCATCCGCCCGGTCTCGGTAGCCAACGAAATCGCCGGGCTCTCGGTGATGATTCCGGAAACGCCGGTGATGAGGTCGCTGATCTGGAACAACTCACCGGTATCGAGTTTCATCGAGTAGATGTTGGGGATGCCGTTCATGTCGGAAATAAAGTAGAGCTCAGAGCCATCCGCGGACCAAATGGGGTTGATGTGGTTGCCGCCCGTGCGGGTCACCAGCGTGACTTCGCCGGATTCCATGTCGTACAGCGCGATGTTGTAATTGCCGAAGATCAGGTCATCGATGCTCGTGTTGGGACCGCGGTCGGTGGTGAAAGCGATCTTTTTGCCGTCCGGGGACCACTGCGGGTGCAAGTACGCGTACCGATCATCGGTCAATTGCTTGAAATTCGAACCGTCCCGGTCCACCACGTAGAGATTGGAGATGCCGCCGTCCAGGCCGGAGAAGATCAACCGTGTTCCATCCGGGGACCAACTCGGTGCGGCCATGCCGGTCAGGTGTTCAAAAGAGAGCTTCTTGACCACCTTTTTCCTCTGCGCATCCACGATGTAGATGGCGTCGTTGGCGCCGGCTTTCGCCACAAAGGTGAAGAACCGGCTGTCCGGCGACCAGTTCATCGAGGTGTCGAAATAGCGCAGGATCTCGTAACTCTGGCTGCTGCCTCCCCGCACGATCTTGCTCGTCTTGCCG
>CAYQOI010000364.1:0-1634 GCA_964419085.1 uncultured Cytophagia bacterium
GCTGTCCAAAAAGCCTCGATTTTTTGGTAAAACGACATTCATGTCGTGTTATTTCAAGGCTAAAATCTCGACATGAATGTCGAGTTACGTTCAGTTGACTACCCTTTTTGGACAGCCCCAGCGTGTTGGGCTGGGGCTGTGCCGGCGGCAGGCTTTGGCGAAGTAGGGAGAGCCTCTTGCTTGCCATTTGTGGCGGCCGGCAGCAGGGGCAGAGGGTTGGCGATTGTGTACGCCGGTCGTTTCGACTCCGCTCAAGGACCGGCGGTCCCGGTCCCGCTCCCCGAGCGGAGTCGAGGGGAGCGCAGTCGAAGGGAGCACGACCGCACACCAAAACCTCGCTCCGGAAACGGCTCCAAGTCACTTGCAACGGCACCCCCTCCTTCGGAGTGCTGAAGCCGTGCTTCAGCCAACTTATCCTTGCTACAAAGGATGGAATTTACACAACATTTTGGACTTGACTGACACTTTCTAATGGTCGCGGTCTTTTCAGAATTGAAAACGTGCTTTCCACATTGAAAAGGGGACGCCCCTATTGCGGGAGCGAACGCCCTCTGCGCCCGGCTTCCGCTGCGTACGCGCATACCACTAAGCCTTCATTTTACATATGCTTACGCTTTGCAAGTGTCTTTTTTTTAATCTTTCGCATCCCCCGGCACGCTTTTTGTTTGCTGACAAGAATCGTTCCGAGTGTGACCACGACATCCTTTTATATTTTGCGTAGAAAGCCGAGAGCCGCGATGGAAATTCTTTTGGTAGGACTTAGTCACAAGACGACGCCGGTCAAGATCAGGGAGCGATTGGCGTTTCCCCAAAACCGGGTGGGCGACGCGCTCATGCAATTGCGCCAGATGAATGGCGACCCCCAGGCCGACCTTGTGGAAGTCGTCATTCTTTCCACCTGCAATCGCGTGGAGATTTACGCGGTCAGCAGAAACGCCGAACGAGCCGCCCAGAGAGTCATCTCCTTTCTTTCCGACTTTCATCAGATTCACCTGGAGGAGTTCCAGGACACCCTTTACACGCGCATGAATCAGAGCGCGGTGGATCACCTTTTTCGCGTCGCCAGCGGCATCGATTCCATGGTCATCGGAGAGGGTCAGATTCAAGGGCAAGTGAAGCAGGCGCTCGACCTGGCGCACCAGTACGGCGCCTCCGGGCCAATTCTCTCGGCACTCTTTGCCAACGCACTCCATGTGGGGAAACGTGCACGCACTGAAACCGAAATCAACCAGCATTCCTTATCCATCAGCGGCGCGGCCGTCAACCTGGTGCGCTCCCAGTTTCCGGATCTCTCGGAGGTCAACATCGTCATCGTCGGTCTCGGCGAAATGAGCCTGATCGCGATCAAATCGCTGCTTCACGCCGGCGCAAAGGAAGTCACGGTGGTGAACCGAAGCCGGGAACGCATCCAGAATATCGTACAGCAGTTTGCGGTGCGTGCGCTCCCTTTTGATCGCCTGGAACAATCGGTGATAGAAGCAGACGTCGTGATCTGCTCCACGGGGGCGCCCCACGCCATCCTGACATTTGACGCGATGCAGCAAGTCATGAAGCAGCGAACGGACCGGCCGCTGCTCATCGTCGACATCGCGGTGCCCCGGGATGTGGAGCCGGAAGTCGGTACGCTTCCGCAC
>CAYQOI010000364.1:1644-4348 GCA_964419085.1 uncultured Cytophagia bacterium
CATCCGCTTGCACAACATCGATGAATTGAAGGCGCAGACGGAGGAGAATCTCGAGCGTCGCTGCAACGAAATCAATCGGGTCCGGGGCATCATTCAGGAAGAGGTCACCAACTTTTGCGCGTGGTACCAATCGCTCAAGGCAAAGCCCGTGATCACTAAATTGCGGCAGAGGGCCGAGGAGATTCGCGATCAGGAGCTGCAGCGCGCGCTCTGCCGCCTGGAAAGCACGTTGACCGAACGGGATGCCCAGGTGATCCGAGATCTGAGCCGGCGAATCGTCAACAAGCTTTTGCACCACCCCCTGACGCGCTTGCGCGAGCAGGCGTCTACCGGCAACGGCGAGCTGTACACCGCGGCCGTGCAAGAGTTATTCGACCTGGAGACACACCCCGAGGATTCGTGAGACCCGGAAGTTCGCAAAAGGTCCTGCGAGTGGGGACGCGTCGCAGTCTGCTGGCAAAAGCCCAGACGCAGTGGGTGATCGATCGCATCTCGCAAATGCACCCCGAGTTACAAATCGAGGTTGTTGAAATCGTGACCACCGGCGACCGCGTTTTGGACCGTTCGTTGACGGTCATGGCCGGGAAAGGCGTTTTTGTCAAAGAAATCGAAGAGAAGTTACTGGCCGGCGAGATCGATCTGGCGGTGCACAGCATGAAAGACCTCCCCACCGACGCGGTACCGGGCCTGGTGGTCGGCGTGATCCCGGAACGTGCCGATCCCAGAGATGTTCTGGTCACGCGGTTGAGCCAGGACCTGGAGGCATTGCCCAAGGACGCGAAGATCGGCACCGGGAGTTTGCGGCGCAAAGCACAATTGTTGCGCCTTCGCCCGGATTTACATGTGGTGGATATCCGCGGAAACATCGACACGCGTCTCAAGAAAGCCGAAACCGACACGTTCGACGGCATCATTTTGGCCGCAGCGGGTCTGGCACGCCTTGGGTGGCTGCATCGCGTTCAGCAGTTCTTGAACTGCGAACAGATGGTCCCCGCGGTGGGCCAGGGGGCCCTGGGAATCGAGACTCGCGAGGACGATGAGGCGACCAGAGCCTTGTTGGCGCCGCTGAACCACCCCGAAACCGAAACCGCGGTCAAAGCAGAGCGTGTATTTTTGGCCCGAATGGGGGGCGGCTGCCAGACGCCCATGGCTGCGTTCTGCCGGGTGCAAAATGACCGTGTGGTGCTGCAAGGATTCTGCGCAGATGAAAACGGAGAGAGGGGATTTCGAGATCAGGTGGAGGGCTCGGTCGCGGAAGCCGCAGACCTCGCGGCGCGGCTGGCGGACCGCCTCCTGGAAAAATCGCAGGGCCGGGAGTGACATGAACAGCGTACTCAGCGGAAAAACCGCAGTCGTCACGCGCGCGGCCGGGCAGGCCGACGAGCTGATTAGGGCATTGCAGCGGGCTGGCGCCCGCGTCGTTCACCTTCCCACCATCGAGTTCACAGCCCCCGATTCGTGGCACCCGTGCGACGCAGCCATCGAGCGGCTTCCTCGGTACCGCTGGCTGGTCTTTACCTCGGTAAACGGCGTGCGCTTTTTTGTGCGGCGTCTGGAAAGCAAAGGGAGAAGCTGCGCGGACTTGAAGGCCGCGCGGATCGCTGCGGTAGGGGAACGCACCAAAGCCGAGTTGCGCCGGCTTGGGATTGAAGTGGAACTCGTGCCGGAAACGTTCAACGCGGAGGGGCTTCTGGCCGCGTTTGCGCTGCAGGACCTGCGCGGCAAGGACGTGCTCATTCCCAAAGCCCAGGAAGGAAGAGAGGTCCTGGAAAAAGGGCTGCAAGCTCAAGGGGCGCGTGTGACCGCGGTCGCGGTGTACAAAACCCAGGCCCCCAAAGCGGACTCCGCCCCCGAAAAGATCGCCGGCTTGCACGTGGATCTGGTAACCTTCACCAGCCCGTCCACGTTCACGAATTTCTTGTCGCTGGTGGGGAGCGAGAGAGTGAAAGCCTGGCAACGCGACGGGTGTGTCCTGGCGGCCATCGGGCAGGTGACGGCCGCCGCGATGGCAAAACAGAATTTCACCGCAGACATTCTGCCCGAACAATCGACCGTAGACAGTTTGGTAGAGGCTATTTCGAGGTATTTCAGTTGCCCGGAACATTGCAAAACGATCTCCTGATTCGGGCGTGCCGCAAGCAGGCCGTGCCTCGCACGCCGGTCTGGATCATGCGGCAGGCAGGGCGCTATCTGCCCGAGTACCAGAAGGTGCGCGCGAAGGCAGATTTTCTCACCCTTTGCCACACGCCGGAGTTGGCCGCGGAGGTGAGTCTGCAACCGGTGGACATCGTGGGCGTCGACGCCGCGATCATTTTTTCGGACATCTTGGTGATTCCCGAGGCCATGGGCATGGCGTTGCAATTCCACGAAGGCCGGGGACCGGTTTTCGACAACCCGCTGCGCAGCGAACAGGATATCGCCGGCCTGTCCGCCGCGGATGCGGCAGAAAAGCTCTCCTTCGTGTTTGAAGCCATCAAGCTGTTGCGGCGAGAACTGGCCGGCCGAGTCCCGGTCATCGGCTTTGCGGGCGCGCCGTGGACGCTGGCGGCGTACATGGTCGAGGGTAGCGGCTCCAGGGAGTTTGTTCAGATCAAGACCTTGCTCTACAACCGGCCGGAAATTCTGCACCGTCTGCTGGAGAAACTCTCCGTGGCAGTCGCGGACTTCCTGGTGCGCCAGGTGGAGGCAGGCGCAGATGTGGTGC
>CAYQOI010000365.1:0-4336 GCA_964419085.1 uncultured Cytophagia bacterium
CTGCTCGGGTTTTCGAGCTGATGGTGCAGAATCCGGAGATGATCGCAGGGAGTAGGCGCTTCGACACCGCGTTCATGCAGGTCATGCGCGGAACCGCGGTGAGCAAGGTCGGCGCCGAAGGCGTCCGCTGCATCGGCCTGCGCGGCGAGCCGCCGGTGGGTCTGGCGCTGAAGATCGAGGACGGCGCTCGACGGGCCACGGAACCTGTGGTACTGGAAGTGCTGCGCCAGTTGCACCTGATCTCGGCTCGCCAACTGGAGGAATTGTCTGACTTCGCCCGGCCTGTTCTGCGCAATCACGCCGGGCTCGAGGTCGGTACTGTACGGGCGACCGTGGATTTACAGCAAACCCAAACGTGAAAGGTAGGAGAGTCATGGAATTCCCATCCGAACCGTTTAGAATCAAAGTCGTCGAGAAAGTCAAGAAAACCAGCCGTGAGGAGCGGGACCGGCTCATCCGGGAGGCGGGGTACAACGTCTTCAACCTGCCTTCGGAGAGCATTTACGTGGACCTCCTCACCGACAGCGGCACGTCCGCGATGAGCGACCGGCAGTGGGCCGGCATGATGATGGGGGACGAAGCGTACGCCGGCAGCCGGAACTTCTACCATTTCGAGGAGGTGGTACAGCGGATTTTCGGCTACAAACACATCATTCCCACCCACCAGGGACGGGTCGCGGAGAATCTTCTCTTTTCCGTGGTACTCAATGAAGGGGATGTGGTGCCCAACAACATCCATTTCGACACGACGCGCGCCAACGTCGAGTTTCACAACGCGAAAGCGCTGAACCTGGTCATCGACCGGGGCCTGGACCCCGACGACCCGTTTCCCTTCAAGGGCAACATCGACCTGGACAAACTCGAACGAACCATCCAAGAATACGGGCCGGAGCGCATCCCGCTGGTGATGATCACGATCACGAACAACTCCGGCGGGGGCCAGCCGGTTTCATTGCAAAACATTCGGGAGACCAAGGAGCTTGTTTCGCAGCATGGCATTCCGTTGTTTTTCGATGCCTGCCGGTTTGCGGAAAACTGCTATTTCATCAAAGAGCGCGAGCCTGGTTTCGAGAAGAAATCGGTTTTCGAGATCGCACGGGAGATTTTTTCGCACGGAGACGGCTGCACCATGAGCGCGAAAAAGGATGGCCTGGTGAACATCGGCGGTTTTCTGGGCACCAACAACGACGAATGGGCGGAAAAGATCAAGAACCTGGAAATCCTCATCGAAGGGTTCCCCACCTATGGTGGCCTGGCCGGTCGAGACCTCGAAGCCATTGCCATCGGCCTGGAGGAGGTGTTGGATGAAGATTACCTGCGCTTTCGCATCGCCCAGGTTCGCCATCTGGGCGAACAGCTCGACGCTGCAGGCGTACCCATCGTCAAGCCTGTGGGAGGACACGCCGTGTACCTCGACGCGCTCCGGTTTCTGCCGGACATTCCGCAGGAGCAGTTCCCGGCCCAGGCGCTCACGGTAACGCTGTACCGTGAGGCGGGTATCCGGGCCGTGGAGATCGGAAGCCTGATGTTCGCCTCAAAGGACCCGAAGACGGGCAAGGTGACCTACCCGGAATTGGAGTTGGTTCGGTTGGCCATCCCCAGACGGGTGTACACCAGCATGCACATGAACTACGTCGCGGAATCGATTATCGATATCCACCGAAACCGGGACAAGATAAAAGGCCTGCGGATTGTCTATGAAGCGCCTTTCCTGCGGCATTTCACCGCGGTGCTGGAGGAGGTGGCGTGAGTCCCAGAAGGCTATTTCCGGCTTGACCCGCGCGAGAGTGAATCGGTTCTTCTTCTCTATCCCGGTGGTTACTCTTCCAGCGTTCGGACCTCGATGGTGGTGAGGCGCAGGCGGTAGGAGAGCTCCCGCGCCATGCCCAGAAGCATCTTGGAAGCCAGAAGCGGCTCGGTTTCCACCAGTTTGCGGAAATCGTCCACCGACATGTACAGCACCTCGGTTTCGGTGTCGGCTTTGACGGTAGCGGACCGCGGCTTATCTTCCAGGATGGCCATGTCGCCGAAAAAGACGCCTTCCCCGAAAGTCGCCAGCCGGCGGTCTCGTCCGTTGGTGGAAATGCGGGCCAGCACACTCACGCCGCCCGACAAGATGAAGTAGATCTTGTCGCCGGGGTCCCCTTCTTTGAACACGATGTCAGACTTGTTGTAGCGCTGCGGGTGCAGATGTTTCCGGACTTTCTTTAGCTGCTCCGGGGTGAGATCTTTGAACACGTTCAGGTGGCTCAGGGCCAGCTTGTGCTTTTCCACCTGCGCGGCTTCCAGTTCCTGCTGGATGAGGGCATCCTCAGCCCACTCCTGGGCGTGGTCGGTGTCGGGGAAGATGAAATCCTTGCCCACGGTTTCGATGACACCGACGTCTTCCATCAACCGGCGCATGCGCATCTTGTCCTGATCCCCGGGAATCTCCAGGTAGCTGAGCAGAAGGTAGTGATTCTTTTCGTGAATGCGGTCCACGATCTGCTTCAAGAGTTGCGCGCCGGTCAAATCGATGGTGTGGACGCGCTTCATGTCGAAAATGATGCAAAAGCTGTTATCGATCTCCTTGTCGATTTCAGCCAGCAGCTTGTCGCAGGTGCCGAAAAAGAGCGAGCCGTTCAGCTCGTAAACTTTGATGAGGTGGCCCTTTTCTTCCAGAATGCGCATCGCCTCCTGGCTGCGCACTTTCTTGGAGTGGATGAGGTTGCCGGTGTACATCCGGCGCACGATGGTCTTGTTGACCTGCTCTTTGATGAACAAGAACGCGGTGATCACCAGACCCACCAGCACCGCGATGATCAGGTCCACAGCCACGGTGATGGCCGTGACCGCGACGATGACCAGTAAATTGCCCAACGCGGATTTTTTCAGCGACAGGTGGATGCTCTCCGATTCGATCATGGAGAACGCGGTGATCAGCAGGATGGCCGCCAGCACGGCCATGGGAATCCATTGAACCAGGCTGCCGAAAAAGAGCACCACGATGAGCACGGTGACGCTGTTGACGATGCCGGCCAGCGCGGTGCGGCCGCCGCTGTTGATGTTGACCAGCGTGTGCAGGGTAGAGCCGGCCGCAGGCAGACTCCCGAACGCGGCACAGGTCAAATTGGTGATGCCCTGGCCGAACAGCTCCTTGCTGCTGTTGTGCTTGGAACGCGTGACCATGTCGGTGACCACGGAGGTGAGCAGCGTGTCGATGGAGGCCAGAATGGCCAGCGTGAGCGCAGGCACGATCAGCTTGCTGATGAGATGAAGCGGAATCTGGTCTAAGAGCTTGAAGAAATTCCCTATCTGTTTCGGAGTCGGGAACGCGCTCGGCACCGGACCGATGATGAGCTTGTTGCCGGCGACTTTGAGCAATTCAGGATTGAACAAATTGCCGATGGCGAAGTAGGTCGCCATCCCGCACAGCAACCCCACCAGAGAACTGGGAATAGCTTTGGTCACCTTGCTCGCGCCGAGCATGGTGACGATAGTCACCACGCCGACCGCGAGGGTGTCGTAGCGGAAACCCGCCTGCCCGGTAAAGATGGCCATCAGCGCCGTGTCTTTGGGAACGCCGAAAATCGGCCGAAGTTGGCCCAGGAAAATGATGATGGCGATGCCGTTCATAAAGCCTGCGATCACCGGGTAGGGGATGAATTTCACCAGCTTGCCCCCGCCGCTCGCGCCCAGGATCAACTGGATGAGGCCCGCGATAAAAATCGTGATGGAGACGAAGAGCAGAATCACCGCAAATTCGTTTTCCCCCAGAGCGGTGATTTCAGGATTTTTTAGCAAAGTCGCGATGATCGAGGTGGTCATGACGGCCATCAGTGCGGTGGGCAGGGAAATCTGGCCCTGTGTTCCGCCCAAAAGACTGGTCAGGATCCCGGCGATGATGAGACCGTAGATTCCGGCCAGCGCGCCCTGACCGACGTACTGCTCCCCCAGCGGCGCAAAAGCCACGATCCCAAACGCGATGGACCACGGTAGGGCGATGACCGCGGTCGTGATCCCTCCCATGATATCGCCTTTGACGTTCGAAAAAAGCTTCACGGAAACTCTCCTCCGGTTTTGATTTTGTTTGTTAGACACGCTCGTGGTGCGGGGTGCAGATGCGTGGTGTAACCAACAATAATTATAGCGACTTCCAATCGGCGGTGCGGAAAGTCGGCGCCAAGTGGATGAATTTTGGTTGAATGTGGGGTGAAAAATGTTACATTAGCCAGCACATTCAACTCATTTGCGGAAGCGTCTCACCTTCCGCTTTTGTTGCCCAGACCTTCAACCTTCTGACGGCTAGTCCGAACATGAAAGCCCTTTTCGACCAACCCGAACCCCTGCGCAGAGA
>CAYQOI010000366.1:0-4137 GCA_964419085.1 uncultured Cytophagia bacterium
AACCATGCCCGCCCAGCAAGGCCTCTGCCACCGACTTCTTCTCGGTGAGCTTTCCCTCAGTGGCCGCGCCGGCCTGATTCATATCGAATCCCCCCGGCATGGGCGAGGAGTCAGAGTTCTGTCCCCCGGTGTTGGAATAGACCTGGGTGTCCAGCATCAGCATCTTGACGTTGGGTCGGTTTTGCAGCACGGCCTTGGAGACGTTCTGGAAGCCGATATCGCCCATGCCGCCGTCGCCGCCGACCACCCAGACTTTCGGCAGCTCCATGATCTCATCATCGGTCATGTGCAGGTCGGAAAAGTGGGTAAAGGTAAAGTAGTCATCTTCCGTCAGCGGTTCCTCCGGGCCGTTCAGCAATAGATCGGCGAATCGCTCGGGCAGAACCGAATGCCGCGCGTGGTCTTTGATGAAGCTCTCTCCGATCAACCAGCCGATGGTGGCGCCGTCCTGAAACAGCGAGTTCATCCATGGGTAGGGATGCGGATTGTTGGGCGGCGTAGAGCCGTAGACCGTGTTGCACCCGGTGTGTGCGGCCATGGCCATCGCAGCCATGCCGTTGGGTGTAAAGCCCTCGATGGTCTGCAGTTGCGTGTGGTTGTGCGCGTCCTGGCGCAACACCTGCACGATGGCATCGACGAGCTCCTCGTCGCTGCCGCCGAAGCCCGCCGAGATGTTGTTTTCGGTGTCCTCGGCGTTTTCCCCGCCAAAGCCCATCAGCACGTGGAGGACGGTCCGTTTGAAAATATTGTAGGACGCTTCGTCTTCCTGCTTCAACTTCTTGAGAAGGCTGAGGCCGCTCTTCTCCAACTCATCCGCCTTTTCGTTGAGCCGTTTCGCTTTGGCGCGAAAGATGGGGCGCATCAACGTTTCGGTGAGCGTGGCCACCGAGCGCAAAACCGACTTCTCCCCACAGCCTGCGCAGGCGCCGTCGCCGGCCACCAGGGCCGTGTATTTCGACTGCAACATCAGGTGCATTTTCAGCGCCGCGGCCTTGGATTCCTGCGGCGTGTTCGCATCGAAGATGCCCAGGTATTTCGTCGGCGTGTCGTGCAGCAGCCTCAGGAACTGGTGGGCGGAATGGTAGCGGGCGTGCACATCTTCGGTCTCGGGGATCATTTTGAGGGCCTCGTGGTCGCCACAGGCCTCCACACACGCGGCGCACCCCTTGCACAGGTCGCTGACGAAAATGGAGAACAAGCCGCCTTCGCCAGGTTCTTTTTTCTCTTTGTTGAGAAAAATGGCCTTAGCGCTCTTGTACGCGATGGGGAGCACATCCAGAATCGCGGCCAACTCATCCACCGCGGCAGCGGGAATCGCCTTGTCCTGCAGGCCGCGGATCTGCTCCAGCACGAGATCTTTGAATCGTGTGTCATCTTCCTTGTTGGCCGCCACCTGCAACATCTTCTCCCGGCAGCGGGATTCGATCTCAGGCACCCGCTGCAACAGCGCCGCCCGCGCTTTGGGGTCTGTGACATAATTGGCGATTGCAGTGGAGAGGACGGTGGAGATGTCTTGTGCCGTGTTGGGCAGGGCCGTGTCCGGGCACACGGTGATGCAGTCCATGCACTGAGTGCAGTTTTCCTCGATGAAAACGGGGATCTCCCGCCGGGCCACGTATTTGCTGGCTGTGGCTCCGGTGGCCGCGGCCATGATGCCCACCGAGGCCAGCGGACTGGCGGGTTGGTTGTACCCGAGACCGGCGCGAAACTCCCGGTCAAAGGTAGACATTCTGAACATCGGCGGATGACCGTTGCTCTTGTCGCTGCCGTTTTGTCCGTTGGTCGGGATGCTGATGAGCTTCGAGTCCTCGGTGAGCTCCAGCGTGCAGGGGCTTACGACTTCGCCGATGAAGCTCGACATGTCCGGCGCATCGATGTCGCCGTACGCCACCTTGCGCACGCTTTCGAAGCCCGCCTTCATCACCTTCATGTTGGATTCCACCACCGCCTCCCCGAAGCGACCGAACTTTTTCTTGTACTGGTTGCGAATGATTTCCAGAAAATCCTCTTCTTTGATCTTGTACTCTTCCAGCAGCGGGGAAACGCGGAAGAACGCGCCGAGGAAAGAATTTCCCTGCATCCGGGTTTGCAGGTCTTCTCTGTCGGTCGCCTTTTTGGCGATGGCAAAGCCGTTTAAAATATAAAGTTGGATGTTCTTGTCGATGATCTCTTTGCGGTAGCGTTTGGGGATGCGTTGCCACGCGGCTTCGTCCGACGTTTCCGCTGATTCCCACACAAAGGCCCCGCCTTCCTTTAGCCCCAGCAAGGGGTTGGTGTGCAAAAAGATTTTGGGGTCACAGCACAAAACGACGTTCACATGGTGCAAGTCGCAATTCACCCGCACCCGCTCCGGCGCAGCCACCAGAAAATAGTTGGTGGGCGCCCCCTTCTTCTCCGAGCCGTACTTCGGGTTGGCGCTGATGTGCAAGATTTCCTTGGGCTCGCCGTTTTCGTCCACGATGCCGTCACGCTTGGCCACGTAGTTGGAGAATTCGCCCAGAATTTCGCCCAGGTTCTTGCCGGTCGTGATCATTCCCCAGCCGCCGATGGAATGGAATCGCACCGCCACGGATTTATCGGGCAGTCCCGACGGCGTTTCATCGGAAACCACGGCGTAGGGATGGTCGATGCCCAGGTAGAAGAAGCTCACCCCGTCGCCCGATTTCTTGCCGTCGGTGCGCGCGAGCTTGCCCATGGCGAAATCGTACGCCCCGAGGATGCCCTCGGGTCTGAAGTCGCGCGAGCCCAGCCCGTAGACGCCTGAGACGATTTTCGGCATTTCTGTGGCAGGGTCCAGGCTTTCCAGCTTTTCATGGCTCTTGGAGAAGTGGTTGCTGGCCGCTTTGCTGAGCGCGACCTTGATGTCCCGGGTCAACGGATTGTCGGTGGCCAGCGGCTCATCGGTGCGTTCCAGCACGATGACGTGCTTCTTGCCGCGCAGTGCTCTGATGATGGCGTTCTCCGGAAACGGGCGCAGCACGTTCATGTGGATGACCCCCACGTCGACGTTGCGGGTGGCTTTCAGGTAGTCGATCATCGCCTCGATGTTTTCCGCGGCACTCCCCAGGACGACGAACACCGTGTCCGCGTGCTCGCAATTGTACTGGGAAATCAGGCCGTAGTAGCGGCCGGTAAGCGCTCCGAATTCCGCGTAGGCCTGTTCGAAAAAGCCCAGGATTGCCTCGGAGAAATTGTTGCGTCTGGCCGCCACACCGTTCATGTAGTGTTCCTGATTCTGCACCGGACCCAGGAGCACCGGATGTTTCAGATCGATCATGGCCGGGACACGGCGTCGCTTGTCGCCAAAGAGGATGCGTTGTGCCTCGGTGGGACAATCGATGAGGTCGTCTTTGGCACCCAGGAACTCTCTGATAAGGCCCGGTTCCGGCTTGAGGAACGTTCTCTCCAGATGCGTGGTCAGGAAGCCGTCTTGCGCGTTTATTCCGGGGTTCAAACTCAATTCGTTGACTTTGCGCAGGATGATCGCCTGATCCGCGGCCTGCTGGGCATCTTTGGCGAAGACGATGTTCCAGCCGGTGTCCAGCGCGGCGTAGACGTCATCGTGGCCGCAGTGCACGTTCAGCGCGTGCTTGGTCAATGCCCGGGCGCCGACTTCCACCACCATGGTGCTGAGCTTTCCCGGCGCATGGTAGTACTGCTCGATGCCGTAGACCACCCCCTGGCCGGAGGTGAAGTTCACGGTGCGTTTGCCGGTGACGGACATCGCGATGGCCCCGCCCTGGGCCGCGTGCTCGCCCTCAGCCTCGATGGCCAGCAGCGGCTCACCGAACGCGGTCAGTTGTCCCCTGGCGTACGCCAATTGGTAATTTTCCCCCATTTCGGTGGATGGGGTGATGGGATAGAAAACGCCGGCTTCGGCCATCAGCGCTTCGGTCGCGGCCACAAGCTGATTACCGTTGGTGGTGACGCGTTTTCCGGGATAACGAGGTTTAGAGACGTCCTTTGCACTTGTCTTGCTCATATTAGCCTCCTTCGGCTTACCTGTAACGCTCAGAATCGGGTCAGGCGAGGTGCTTCTCTGCGAAAAGTGAAAAGACCTGCGGGAATGACTTCGGGCGGTCAGAACAGATCTGAGAAATGTTTATGATTCTCCGGTAGAATACATCATTCAAAGGG
>CAYQOI010000366.1:4147-4326 GCA_964419085.1 uncultured Cytophagia bacterium
TTTAGGAAAAACATTTAAGTTGGAACCGATACCCACAGTGAGTGCTTTTCTTAGTAACTTCATTTCATGGCAAGCGAATAGTGAATAAACAATCCAAGATACTCCGAATAGATATAAACGTGTCTTAAAGTTAGAAATTATTTCGACTTTGTCAAAGAGAAATTGAGTGAAAACGCAGG
>CAYQOI010000367.1:0-4085 GCA_964419085.1 uncultured Cytophagia bacterium
CAGTGCAATCGGTACGTTGGTAAGCTGTTTGCTGCTGTCGGCAGCGATCTTGTTCGCCCAGGACCGTGCGACCATCACCGGCGTGGTGAAAGATGCCCGGACCGGTGAGCCGCTTCCTGGCGCAAACATTTCCGTGCAAGGTGCACTGCGAGGAACGGCTTCCGGCCGTGACGGCGCCTACTCGCTCAAACTCAAACCCGGGTCGTACACGCTCCTGGTGCAGTACATTGGCTTCAAAACCGTTCAGGAGAAGATTCAGGTGGCCGCGGGCCAGACCCTGAGCAAGGACTTTTCCCTGGAAGAAGACGTGCTGCAACTTTCGGAGGTGGTCACCACGGGAACCCGACGATTCGACCGCACGGTGGTGAGTTCACCGGTGCCCATCGACGTCATCCCGGCGCGCGATCTGAAGCAAGGCGGTCTCACCGAAACCAACCAGATCGTGGAAATGCTGGTGCCGTCCTTCAACTTTCCGCGACCCACCATCAACGACGGCACCGACCACGTGCGCCCGGCAACCTTGCGGGGGCTCAATCCCGACCAGACCTTGGTGCTGGTCAACGGCAAGCGTCGGCACACCAGTGCGCTGCTCAACGTCAACGGCTCCATCGGCCGGGGAACCAGCGCGGTGGACCTGAACTCCATTCCGTCAAACGCCATCGAGCGCATCGAGGTGCTGCGTGACGGCGCCGCGGCGCAATACGGCTCCGACGCGATCGCGGGCGTGATCAACGTCATCCTGAAATCCGACGCCGAGTCCCGGATTTCCAGCACGCTGGGGCAGACTTCCCACGGCGATGGCGAGGTAGCCCACATCGAAGGGGATTACGGCATTAAATTCCGCGACACGGGTTTCTTCCACGTCAGCGGCGAATTCCGCCACCGCAATCCCACAAACCGTTCCGGCCGGGACCCGCGGCAGCAGTACTTTTCCCAGCCGGACGGCTCGCCGGACCCGCGCGAGTTCACCTTTAACCGCAAGAACCACCGGTACGGCGACGCCGAGGTCTACAACGTAAACGTGTTTTTCAACAGCATGTACCCGGTTTCCGAAAACACCTCGATCTACGGTTTCGGCAACATCGGCTACCGTAACGGGGAGTCTGGCGGCTTTTATCGCCGGGCACTGGACAACCGCAACGTGCGGGCCATCCACCCCGATGGCTTTTTGCCGCTCATCGAATCCAATATCTGGGATGCCTCCATCGCGGTGGGCGTCAAAGGCACGCTGTCCGACTGGCTGTGGGACCTGAGCACCGTGTTCGGACGCAACTCGTTCGAATTCAACGTCAACAACAGCGTCAACGTCTCGCTGGGTACCGCCAGCCCCACGTCCTTCGATGCCGGCACCAACACCTACCAACAGAGCGTGACGACTCTGGACCTCTACCGCGACTTCGAAGTCGGCCTGCCCTCACCACTGAGCCTGGCTTTGGGTGCCGTGGTCCGGGTGGAGAATTACCAGATCGACGCGGGCGAAGAGGCCTCCTGGATCGACGGCGGCGTCCCCGTTCTGGATGGCCCCAACGCCGGCGCCAGGGCACCGGCAGGGTCCCAGGTCTTTCCGGGCTTCCGCCCATCGGACGAACGGGATGAAACCCGTACCAATGAAGGCATCTACGCCGACATTGAAACCAGCTTGCTGGAAAACCTGATGGTGGGAGTCGCGGGACGCTTCGAGAACTACAGCGACTTCGGCTCCACCCTGAACGGCAAACTGACCCTGCGGTACGAGCCGGTGAAAAACTACGCCATCCGCGGTGCGGTGAGCAGCGGTTTTCGAGCTCCCTCGCTGCAACAGTCGTTTTACTCCACCACCGCGACCGTCTTCATTGACGGGGAGCCGTTCGAAATCCGGACGTTTCCGGTGGACGACCCCGCGGCCCGGGCACTGGGGTCCAAGGACCTCGATTCAGAGACCTCCATCAACGTGAGCGCGGGCGTGGCCTTTACGCCCATCACGAATCTCGCGTTCACCGCAGATTTCTACCACATCGAGATCAATGATCGCATCACGCTGTCGGAGAACTTCACCGGCGAGGCCATCCGGCAACAACTGGAAGCGCAGGGCATCTTCGGCGTCAACGGCGGCCGGTATTTCACCAACGCCATCGACACCCGCACCAACGGTGTCGACTTCATCTTGCGCTACGCCTACGATCTCGGAAAACCAGGACGGGTGAAATTCACCGCGGGTCTCAATCTCAACGACATCAACGTGACCCGGATCACGCCCAACCCGCCGCAGTTGGCCAGCCTGAACAACGTGCTGTTCGGCCGGCGGGAAAAGGCCCGCATCGAGGAAGGACAGCCGGACAGCAAGCTCAATTTGATGTTGAACTACGACTGGAAGAACTTCGCGCTGATGCTGCGCACCACGCGTTTCGGGGAATTCACCACCCGCCGGAATTCTGAAGCGCAGGCCGACCGCGACCAGACATTCGGCGCCAAATGGATCACGGACCTGGATGTCTCTTACAACGTCAGCCGCAACCTGACCTTCGGGTTTGGCGGCAACAACATCTTCGACATCTTTCCGGACAAGACCATCGCGCGGAATTCTTTCAACGGCATCTTCCCGTATCCCAGCCAGTCGCCGTTCGGTTTCAACGGCTCGTACTACTACGCACGGGTTGCGATCCGGCGCTAACCAAACGCCGTGTCTGCTTCCAGCCTGCCGGGATTTCTTCCGGCAGGCTTTTTTGTTTTTTGCAAAAGGTGCGCACCCAACACTCCCGCTTAACTCACAAATCGGGGATTTACGGTCGACTCCTGCGAGCTTGTTTGTCACTCAGGAGGAGTCTTGTCTGCGGTCTAAGTCTTGTTTGTTAAAAAAATTCATCCTGAATGACAGGCGATTTGTGAATTATTCGGATTAGTAAAGATGGGAGACATGGGCGCCCCCCTGTCGCCTCGGAGGGAGGTAACGGGCCATGGTGAAGGACAACAAACCCTTTGAAAGGTTTGGAACCTTTCAAAGGGTGGGAGTCGAAAAGAACCCGTTTGCTCGGTCCCCGGAGGCGGCTCGATCGCTTCAGCGATTCCGCGACTTTTCCCTTGCGTCGGGTCCAGTTTTTTGCCAAATTCTTGTATCTTGGTGGAACGTTGCCCTGGAAACAACCAGATGGTTTCCTGGAACCACCGCTGAATTAGGTTGGATGCAGAGAAGAAGGACAAAACCCAAATGTGTGGCCGCTTTTATTTGACCTTTTTCCCCGACGCGGAGCACCTGTTCGAGGAGCTGTTCGGCATCCCGTTTCCGGAATTCGGCGACCCGCCGATTCTCAGCGACGACATCCTGCCGTTCAGCGAGATCACCACCATCCAGGGCCGGAACGGCGAGCGTCCGCTTGTCCGCACGATGTTCTGGAATTTAGTCCCGTACTACGAGAAGGAATTCAAGCCCCGGCACACCTGGTTCAACATCCGCAAAGAAAAGCTGACCCAGCCCTACAACAAGCAACTGGTGCAGCGGCGGCGCTGCATCGTGCCGGTGAGCGGCTTTCTGGAAAACAAAGAGGTAAACGGCAAGCCGGTGTTTCACAGCCGGAAAATCGGAGGGAAAACGGTGCGCAAAAAGGAGAGCTACGCCTTCCGCCATAAAGTGCAGCCGCTGATGGCCCTGGGTGCGATTTACGACACCTGGAACAAAGATGAACAGGGCCCGCGCTACAGTTGCAGCATCATCACGCTGGAACCCAATTCGCTCATCGCCGCAATTCACCCCCGCATGCCGTTTATTCTCCCCAGGGAGAAGATCCGGCTCTGGCTGGACCCCGCGGTGGATGATTTCGATTTCCTGTTCGACCTCATCGAACCGTTTCCTGAGTCGGAACTTAGGCAAACACAGCGCTGGCCGGGCGAAGCAGAGCAGGGAAGGTTCTAGAATCGTTTCAGCCCTTCGGGCTTCTGCCTCTGGCCTTTTCAAAACGACCACCAGGGCACCCCCCTTCGCTGACCGGCTTGCGGTTCAATCCCGGGGCAACGACGTCTTCCATCCCCACGCGGCCGCCAAATCCCGAAGGGATGACAAGATTATCGCTTTGGATTTTGTTCGAGAAATCAACCCCGAAGGGGTGAAATAC
>CAYQOI010000367.1:4095-4309 GCA_964419085.1 uncultured Cytophagia bacterium
CCCTTCGGGCTTCTGCCTCTGGCCTTTTCAAAATGACCTCTGGGCCCCCTTCGCTGAGCGCTTGCCGTTCAATCCCGGGGGAATGACGTCTTCCATCCCCCGCAGCCGCAAAATCCCGAAGGGATGACAAGATTATACCCTCGAATTTACAATCGAAAACTCAACCCCGAAGGGGTGAAATACCATTGAAGCCAGTTCCGGAATCATTTCGGCC
>CAYQOI010000368.1:0-4292 GCA_964419085.1 uncultured Cytophagia bacterium
GCCATGATTGGGTCCTCCGTTGTTGCATTGCAGTTTCTGAAAGCATGACTGTTTTTTGTGTGAGCTCAGGAGGTCCTGGGACCTCCTTTTTGCCCGACGCACGAGTTGCGGCGTTGAAGTGACGTCAATGTAGAAATAACCGCGCCGTTGCGCGGAATATTCCTCCCGGCCCGAGCGGTTTGCGTTCGCAGAAGATAGCATATTTGGCTCTAACTTCCAAGAAAAAAAGCGGCTCCCGCGGTACAACGTCGCGCAGTGTGGAGCCGGCCCGGCAGGCCGTTCCAGCGGCCTGAAATTGTTTGACTTTTGGCTTTTTTTTGTCTATTTTATCTGCCTGATCGTATGAAGTGGCAAACGCTTCAAAAGAACTGAAGGAGTAAATCCATTCATGGCTACCGTGTCAGATAAAGACGTCCTGCAAGCCCTGGGAAAGGTCGAAGATCCCATGTCTGGCAAGGACATTGTTTCCATAAACATGATCAAGGACGTCCGCGTGGACGATTCCAGGGTCAGCTTTACCATCGAGTTCAAGAGTGAAACCAGCCCGCACCGCGAGGAAATCGTCAAGCAAGCGGAAGCGGTGGTGAAGGGGCTCCCGGGCGTGGAAGAGGTTACGGTGAACACGGGCGTGCACAACCCGCTGAAGGTGGTTTCTACACCGTCCAGTCAGAGCCCACCGCCGAGACCACAGCAACCGATGCCGCCGCCGCAGGCCAATCTGGCCCCCAACGCCCGGCATATCATCGCGGTTGCCAGCGGGAAGGGCGGTGTGGGCAAAACCACGGTCTCGGTGAACCTCGCCATCGCGTTGGCCCAGACCGGCGCGAAGGTAGGCCTGCTCGATGCAGATATCTACGGTCCGAACGTTCCCATCATGATGGGCGTGGAAAGCAAGTTGGGCACGCGCAACAACAAGATCGCGCCGTTGAGGCGTTACGATGTGGACATGGTCTCCGTGGGCTTTATCGCTGAAGGAGACACCGCCATCATCTGGCGTGGACCGCTGGTGGGGCGCATGATCCAGCAATTCCTGCAAGATGTGGACTGGGGCGAGCTGGACTACCTCATCGTCGACCTGCCGCCCGGCACCGGAGACGCCCAGCTGACGTTGACACAGTCTGTTCCTCTCACCGGCGCCATCGTGGTGAGTACACCGCAAGACGTGGCCCTGTCCGATGCGAAAAAAGGCATCAACATGTTCAAGAAGGTGGAAGTGCCGGTTCTGGGCGTGGTGGAGAACATGAGCTATTTCGTGTGTCCGCACTGTCAGGGGCGCACCGAGATCTTTGACCACGGCGGCGGAAAAAAGGCCAGCAAGAAATTCGATGTGCCTTTTCTCGGAGAAATCCCCCTGGATATCAAAATCCGAATCGGCGGGGACCAGGGCAAGCCCATCGTCGTTTCCGAACCTGATTCGCCTGTTTCCGAAGCATTCAAAAAACTGGCAGAGTCCATCATTGCCCAGGTGAGCAAAAAGGACCAGGGAGAGGGCGTGTTTAAACGGGTGTTCAAGATCAGCTAAGCCGAACAACCTCGGAGAAACAGCGAGAAACTTTTAAGGAAGAAGGCGAATGGGCAGCTACGATTTGTTGGTGCGATTCTGGGGAGTGCGCGGGAGCTATCCGGTTCCCGGCAAAGGCACCATCCGGTACGGCGGGAATACTTCGTGCGTCGAGGTCCGGGCCAGGGGGCATTTGATCATTCTGGACGCAGGCACGGGCATTATCAAGCTCGGGCAGAGCTTGATGCAAGAGATGAATGGGGCCGCGGGGACCGAACCTGCGCTCACGGCAACCATGCTCATCTCGCACACGCATCATGACCACATCCAGGGCTTGCCGTATTTTGCGCCTGCCTACCGGGCGGGGACGGTGCTACACGTTTACGGTCCGCGAACCTACTCGGATGACCTGGTTCACGTTCTCTCCAGGACCATGGAGCCGCAGTACAGTCCCATTCGGCTGGATGAGCTCAATTCCCAGATGAACATCCACAACCTGAGCGATAGCGAGGAGATCGTGTTGAAGCGGAATTCGCAAGATCCGGAGGTTCGCACGGCACACCAGGCGCCGCGCCGATCGGATGCCGAAGCGCGGGTGCGGGTGATGCGCAGCTATGCCCATCCGAAAGATGGCGTGTTTGTGTTCCGCGTGGAGGTGAACGACAAGAGTGTCGTTTACGCCACAGATACCGAGGGATATGTGAGCGGTGACCGCCGGCTGGCGGAATTCGCTGACGGCGCAGACCTGCTCATCCATGATGCGCAGTACACGCCGGACGAATACGCGGACGCGTCGTTTCCGAAACAGGGCTTTGGGCACAGCACGTACGTGATGGCCGCAGAGGTGGCCGAAAAAGCCGGTGCGAAGAACCTCGTCCTCTTTCACCACGATCCTTCGCATGACGACACCCGGCTCGCTGAGATGGAAAAGCAAACCAGGGAGCTGTTCCCCAACACGACCGCGGGATATGAAGGCCTGGAGTACCGATTTTGAGGGAAGGGTTGAAATGAGTACCGCATTCGAGGACAGCAAGAAGACGGTCGCCGCAACGCGGGTGGAGATGACGGAGATGGTTTTGCCCAACGATGCCAACACCCTGGGAAACATCCTGGGGGGCAAGGTCATGCATCTCATCGATATTGCCTGTGCTGTGGCCGCCCATCGCCACTGTCGCCGGCCGGTGGTCACCGCGTCCATGGACCATCTGGTTTTCAATCATCCCATCAAGGTGGGAGATCTGATTATCATCAAGGCCGCGGTCAACCGTGCGTTTCACACCTCGATGGAGTGCGGCGCCAAAGTCTTTTCAGAGAATCTGGAGACCGGCGAGAGAAAGCACACGTCTTCGGCTTACCTGACCTTTGTGGCGCTGGATGAGAACCGGCGCCCGGTGCCGGTTCCGCCCATCACGCCGGAGACCGACGAGGAGAAGCGTCGCTGGGAAGAGGCGGGCATGCGGCGCGAATTCCGGATGAAGCAAAAGGCGCTGCTGCAAGAGCGGCAGGGTTGAACGTGAGTCGTTTGCAGGAAGTGGTTGTCGCGTTTCGAGATGAACTGCTGCCGGGCGAGTGCAAGGTCGTCGAAGTCAGCACCCGACGCTTTGCCTTGTTCAATGTGGAGGGAAGGTTCTACCTTAGTGAGAACACCTGTCCCCACAAGGGAGGTCCGCTGGGCGACGGCTTTCTGTGCGACAGAATCGTGAGGTGCCCCTGGCACGCGTGGCGGTTCGATGTGGTGACAGGGCGGGCCGTGGATGGTCAGGAATATACGCTCCGGACCTTTGCGACCCGGCTCGAAGGCGAACACGTCATGGCGAAGCTCGATGTATGAGTCTGACGCAGGCCATAAAAGCTCAAGCACGCGAGCTCGGTTTTGAATTGGTGGGGGTCGCGCCGGTGGAGGTTGTCCCGGAGCTGACGTTTTACAAGGAGTGGGTGGAGGCCGGTTATGCCGGCAAGATGGCGTACATGGAACGAAATATCGAAAAGAGAATGGATGTGACGCAGGTGGTACCGGCCGCGAAGTCGGTCATCGTCTGCGGGATGGTTTACCACACGCCGCAGCGTCTTTCCACCTGCTCGGATTCGCAGCGCGGCTGGATTTCTCGCTACGCCTGGGGCGACGATTACCACGATGTTTTGAAGGCCCGGCTCTTGCACCTCGCCGCGTTTGCGGAAAACGAGGTTGATGGCCAGATGACCTGGCGCGCGTACGTGGACACGGGGCCGGTGGTGGAACGGGTTTTTGCCAAATATGCGGGACTCGGCTGGTTTGGCAAAAACACTTGCCTCATCAACCAGCAAGAGGGCTCCTGGTTTTTCATCGGCGAAATCATCACCGATGTGGAGCTGGAATACGATACGCCCGCGCCGGACCGGTGCGGCACCTGCAACCGTTGCATCGACGCCTGTCCCACAGACGCCATTCTCGAGCCTTACCTCCTGGATGCCCGGCGGTGCATTTCCTATCTGACCATCGAGCTCAGGGAAACGATTCCCACACCGCTGCGTGCGGGGATGGGCAACCACGTTTTCGGCTGTGACATTTGCCAGGATGTGTGCCCGTGGAATCGCAAAGCGCGGTTCACGCGGGAGGAGTCTTTCCACCCGCGGGATGGGCTGGTGGAACCCGACCTGGAGGAGCTCGCCGGCTTGAGCCAAGAGGCGTTCAACGCCCGGTTCAAAGGTAGCCCGGTGAAACGCAGCAAACGCGACGGGCTGTTGCGCAACGTTGCCGTGGCCATGGGTAATTCTGGGGAGGAAAAGTTCCTTCCGGTGCTGCGGAAACTGG
>CAYQOI010000369.1:0-4036 GCA_964419085.1 uncultured Cytophagia bacterium
GCGCGTGCCGCACGGTATCGGACTCAACGAGCACTACTGCCGGCGCTGGCTTTCCATCAGCGTGCTGCGGGAGATGGCCGCGGACGGCGGCAGCACCGATCCCACCGAGACCAGAGTTGCGGCTCAGCGCTCTCGGTTCGTGGAAACCGGCGCAGAATTTTTCACCATCACCGTGGCGCGGCCGCTCGCGCTCTCGCAAGGCGGCCACTCCAGCATTTCGCTGGGCTTCTTGATGAATGACGCGTTCAAGCGGGTTGTGCGCTTTTGGAACGACGACCGTGTCCCCGTCATCGAGGTCAACGAGACCTGTGAACGGTGTGGACTTTCCACCGCGCAATGTAGTGAACGGGTTGCACCGCCGGAGATTTTCACGCAGGAACAGAATCAGCGGGTGAGGGAGGAGGCGCTGCGACGCTTTATGCTCGAGCACCTTTCTTCGAACGATTCGGAATGAGCTACTCCAGGTCCAGCTCGTCGCGGACCAGGACCAGAATGGCGGATTGCGGCACCACCACGTATTTTTTGCCTTCGAACTCGATCTCCACGGCTGAGTTGCTCATGAAGATCGCGTAGTCGCCCACCTGGGCCTGCAGCGGGATGTATCTGACCTCGCTTTTGGGCCGGGACGACCACGGCTCGTCGTCCGCCGCCGTCGGGTCCGGCATGGGGTAGCCCGGTCCCACCTTGACCACGTAGCCCCCGCGAACCTTTTCCTTTTCTTTGACGCCGGGTGGAAGATAGAGCCCGAACTCGGTGCGACTCTCCTCATCGTCATCGTAGGCGATCAAAATGCGGTCGCCCACGACGATGAGTTGCTTTTTGCTTCGCATGCTTACCATTTACCTCCCATTTTCCCCACTGCTTCTACGATGGCAGACAACGGTAAGTTCGCAGCTTTGCAGCGACACAGGTTTCCGGCCAGCGCGTCCTGGAGCTCCGTTTCGGTGGGTTGGGGAGTTTGCTGCAACAGCGCTTTGAGCGAGACCAGCATGCCGGGGACGCAGAAGCGGCAATCAGGTTCGGCAAAATCCAGCAGAACCTCCTTCAGCGGGCCCAATGAATCGTCCTCGGCCAGCGATTCGAATGTCTCGACGTGCCTGCCCTCCAATTGGGCCACAAACAGGAGGCAAGAATTGAGCGCCTTGCCGTCCACCAGAACCGAGCAACTGCCACAGTCGCCCGTCTCGCAGCCGTGTTTGGCGGCGTCCAACCCCTGATCCTGCAGCCACTCCATGAGGGTTTGCTGCACGGGCACGTCGACTGTTTTGCGACTTCCGTTTAACGTAAAATTTACTTTCATGGCAACATGGGTCTACAAGAGAGTGGATTCGGCGCGGTCCAGACACTCTTGCAGCGCTTTTTTCACCACGAAGCGGCTGGCCTCCCGGCGGAACGTCTGGCTGGCAAGTGCGTCGGAAATGGGCTGGTAGAGGGCGGTAACCCGGTCGGCCACTTCATCCAGGGTGTTGGCGGTGACCTTTTTGCCGGTCAAAAACGTTTCCACCTCGTGTAACCGTTGCGGGACCGGCGCGGTGCCGCTGATCGCGAGCTTGACCTCCTCGCAGCGTCCCTTTTGCAGTGTGAGGCGGGCACACGCGCAGATGGCCGGCTGTCCCACGCGTTCGCCCGCGGCCGCAAGGGCGGCGGAACAGTGCGGCGCGGTTTCAGGGACCAACACTTCCAGCAGAAGGCCGCCGGAAACTTCCTTTTTGTTTTTGAAAATGTTCATGGCGAGCGCGAATTCTTCGCCCCCGGCGATTCGAACCTGCGCCTGGAGCACCAGCAGCGCACAGTAAAGCGGAGAGAGCGGGCCGGTGGTCGCCAGTTCCCCGCCGACGGTGGAGGCGTTGCGTACCTGACGGGAGTGGTGGGTCAGTTGCGCGGCTTCGGAAATGATGCCATCGGCAAAAGCCTGTATCTCCGAGGCGTCGACCAACTCCTGCACCGTGACGGTTGCGCCGATGCGGAGCAGGCCTGCCTCGAGGTTGATCTGATTCAAGCCCAGCCCGCTGATGTCCACCAATTCTCGCACCACGTGGTTTTCGGCCCGCACCAGCTTTGTGCCCCCGGCGATGACCAGGACCGAGCCGGAGTTCTTTTGCAGCAGAGCCAGAGCCTCGGAGATGGATTTCGGTCTGAAATAGAGGCTAAGATTCGTGAGCAATCTGCGTAACCCGTGTTGGTTGTAAACCTTCACGCCTTTTTAGACATAAGATGCTTCAATATAGTGATAATTGGGCGCGGTTGTCAACACAAAAAATGGCGTGGTTGCGAACTGTCGTCGAAATGACAGAATTTTCTCGCGACGCTGCGTGCCGATTTCAGGATAAAGCTTGACATTTTGGCACAGCCTGCGTATATTTTCGCACGGAAGAAACGAATTTTCAATACGTTTGGCGGTTTAACGAAACAGATGGCTCACTTCAAGCTTGTCTCGGATTACCAGCCCACTGGCGACCAGCCTCGCGCCATCGAGGAGCTGACGGAGGGCTTGCTGCGCGGCGACAAGTACCAGACGCTCTTGGGCGTAACCGGCAGCGGCAAAACCTTCACCATCGCGAATGTGATCGCGCGAGTGGGGCGACCGGCTCTGGTGATTTCGCACAACAAGACTCTGGCCGCGCAACTGTACGGCGAGCTCAAGAGCTTCTTTCCGCACAACGCGGTGGAGTACTTCATCAGCTACTATGACTACTACCAGCCCGAAGCGTACGTCCCCACCACCGACACCTATATCGAGAAGGACACCTCCATCAACGACGAGATCGATCGGCTGCGGTTGAAAGCCACCAGTTCGTTGCTTTCCCGGGACGATGTTATCGTGGTGGCGTCGGTGTCCTGCATTTACGGTTTGGGGGACCCGGAAGATTACCAGCACGAGCTGCTGATCCTCAGCCGCGGGCAGCGCATCGACCGCAACGAAATCTTGACGAAACTCGTGGACAGCCACTATTCTCGCAACGATTTCGAATTCACCCGCGGGACGTTCCGCGTGCGCGGGGATGTCGTCGAGATCTTCCCGGCTTACGAGGAAGAGGCGTTGCGCATCGAGCTCTTCGGCGATGAAATCGACCAGATCAGCGTGATCAACACGTTGACCGGCGAGATCCTGTCGCAACAAGAGACCGCGGTGATCTATCCGGCCAAGCATTTCGTCACGCCGGAGCACAAGCTGAGACGCGCGATCGTGGCCATCCGGGAAGAGCTGGAAGAACGGCTGGCGTTTTTCAGGAGTCAGGGCAAGCTGTTAGAGGCGCAGCGCCTGGAGATGCGCACCAAATACGATCTCGAGATGCTGCAGGAGCTCGGGTACTGCAGCGGCGTGGAGAACTACTCCCGCCATCTTTCCGGCCGTGCACCTGGTCAGCGGCCGTACACGTTGATCGACTATTTCCCCAAAGATTTCATCACCATCATCGATGAGTCGCACGCGACCATCCCGCAGATCAACGGCATGTACCACGGGGACCGCTCGCGCAAGGAAACGCTGGTGGAACACGGTTTCCGCTTGCCTTCCGCGCTGGACAACCGCCCGTTGACCTTCGACGAATTCAATGAGATGATGAATCAAGTCATTTTTGTCTCTGCAACGCCGGCCGAATATGAGCTGGAGAAATGCAAGGGCGTGGTGGTGGAGCAGATCATTCGTCCCACCGGCCTGATGGATCCGGAGATCCTCGTCCGGCCGGTCAAAGGCCAAATCGACGATCTCGTGGCGGAGATTCGGGAGTGTGCAGCGCGGGAAGAACGGGTGCTGGTGACCACCCTCACCAAGCGGATGGCGGAGGACCTGACCGACTATCTCGCAGGCATGGACATCCGGGTGCGATATCTGCATTCGGAGATCGACGCGCTGAACCGGGTGGAGATTCTGCGCGACCTGCGGCTTGCGGAGTTCGATGTGCTGGTTGGGGTGAATCTTTTGCGGGAAGGACTGGATTTGCCGGAAGTCTCTTTGGTCGCAGTTCTCGACGCGGATAAGGAAGGCTTTTTGCGCTCAGAGCGCTCGCTGATGCAGATCGCGGGCCGCGCGGCC
>CAYQOI010000369.1:4046-4288 GCA_964419085.1 uncultured Cytophagia bacterium
CCCGGAACGTCTCGGGAAAGGTGATCTTCTATGCGGACAAGGTGACCGATTCCATGCAGCGGACCATCGACGAGACCAACCGCCGCCGAGCGCTCCAGGCAAAATACAACGAGGAGCACGGGATCACGCCGAAGTCCATCTACAAATCCTACGAGCAGGTGATGAGTTCCACCCGAGTGGCCGATGCCAAAGCCTCCAAGTGGGGCAAAGGCAAGGGACCATCCGTTGAGCGCGCAAGTTGG
>CAYQOI010000370.1:0-719 GCA_964419085.1 uncultured Cytophagia bacterium
CAGCCAGAAGCCTGCGGGCTCCAGCCCGCCACCCCGGTTGTGATTTTCGGAGCGCCCCATCCCGCCTAATCTGGATGATTCACAAAACGGAAATTGCTTTGACCCAACATCTTGCAATTATGAAATTAAGCTGTCATTCCGGCATCCGCCAACCGGCGGGTCCGGAGCGAGACAATTATGAGACGACCGCGGCGGTTTGGGGATTATTCAGGCTCACTGCCTGACTTCTCCCCCGTCCGAAAGTGCGCAAACGCCCGGCTCAGCACCTCGACGATCTGCCCGTGAATCGCACCGTTGCTGGCGACGATGTTTCCGCCGGCGAGGTGCGTGTCCCCATCGAACAGGTCGCTTACCCGGCCGCCCGCCTCCTGCACCAGCAAGGTTCCCGCCGCGACATCCCACGGATTGAGCCCGATCTCCCAGAAGCCGTCCAGGCGACCGCACGCCACGTAGGCCAGGTCCAGCGCGGCCGCACCCCCGCGGCGAAAATCGCTGATCTGGTGGAAAAGCGCGATGAACGCATCGAAATACGCCTCGGTGTGCTGCCTGGCGCGAAAGGGGAAGCCCGTGGCCAGAAGACACTCGGAGAAATCGGTGCGACCCGAGACCCGTACCTGCCGACCATTCAGGAACGCGCCTTCGCCCTTTGCCGCGTGGAACAATTCCTGCCGGTAGGGGTCCAGCACCGCACCCACCAGCAACGCCTCCCCGCATTTGAG
>CAYQOI010000370.1:729-4270 GCA_964419085.1 uncultured Cytophagia bacterium
CCACGGACACCGCGGACATGGGGAAGCCGTGGATGTAATTCTTGGTCCCGTCCAGCGGGTCGATGATCCAGACGTAATCGTTCTCCGGCAGGCTGCCTCCGGATTCTTCCGCCAGAATCTGGTGGTCCGGATGCCGCTGCCGGATCAGTTCCACGATGGCCTTCTCGGCCAGTACATCCACCTGGGTGACAAAATCGTGCCGCTGCTTCTGGCTGGCGCGGCGGCGTTCGAGGTTCCCCGCGTTCTCCAACAGAATCTTGCCGCCCACTCTCGCGGCGGCCAGCGCGGTGTCCAGATACGAGTGCGTTCCGTCCATGTTCTTATCCTTTCCTGCTCACGAGAACTCCACGACCGTAACCCCGAGGTCTCCTTCGTTCCACGCGGCCATTTTATGCGATTTCACTCTCGGATGCTTGTCCAGAAACTCGGCGATCCCCTTGCGCAACACGCCTGTGCCCTTGCCGTGAATGATGCGCACCTGGTTCCAGCCGGCCAGCAGCGCATCGTCCAGGAATTTATCCACGCGAGCCAGCGCGTCCTCCAGCGTCTCCCCGCGCAGGTCCACTTCGGGGAGCACGTCGTCTTTGGGCGCGGCCGACACTTTCACCGAAGCCGAGCGCTTCCCGGCCGGTTCCCGCTCCCCGGCCGCGGCCAACTCGGTTACCGGCACCCACACCTTGAGACTGCCCACCTGCAGCAACACCTTCTTTTCGCCCTCGGCCACCGCGACGATGGTCCCCACCGAGTTGTGCGGCTGCCACAGCACGCGAGCTCCCACCGCGATTTCGCCGACCGGCTGCACGGCCGGCTCTTTTTCCGCCTGGCGCAGCTTCTTTTTCTCCGCCGCAATTCTCGCCTTCTGCTCCGCCACCAGCTTGCGGGCTTCGGCCACGACTTCACGGCCGGCCTGTCCCTCTTTGATCATCCGCACCGCTCTTTCAATCGCGGCGTTGGCCTGCTTCAGAATGGTTTCCGACTCCGCCAGAGCCTTCTTTTTCAGCTCGCTTTCCCGCCGCTTGATGGTTTCGTAGCGTTCCTTGTACAGCTTGGTGAGACCCTCGAGCCGGGTCTTTTCCATCTCCAGCTTCTCGGCCAGTTTTTGTGACTCTTGCACGCGGGTCTCGAGATCCAGGATCAGATTCTCCAGTCTTGTCTTCTCGCTGCCCAGGAGCTCCCGTGCCCGTTGCAGCACCCGCTCCTCGATGCCCAGGCGTTTGGAGATTTCGATGGCGTAGCTGGAACCGGGCAGGCCCAGGCGAAATCGGTAGGTGGGCGCCAGGGTGCTGGCTTCGAATTCCATTGAGCCGTTCTCGACCCCCGGCGTATTGTAGGCAAAGCTCTTCAACGCGCCGTGGTGCGTGGTGACCACGGTTCGGGTGCCGCGGCGGGTCAGCTCCTCCAGAAACGCGACCGCGAGCGCCGCGCCTTCGTCCGGGTCGGTGCCGACACCGATCTCGTCCACCAGCACCAGCGTTTCGTCATCCGCGCGCGCCAGGATGTGCTGCATCTTTTTGATGTGGGAACTGAAGGTGGAGAGGTCCTGCTCGATGGACTGGAAGTCGCCGATATCCGCGAAGATCCGGCGGAAAACGGGAAAGCTGGAGTCCGGGTGGCACGGAAGCGGCAGGCCGTAGCGGATCATGAGTGCGAACAGACCGACGGTCTTGAGCGCCACGGTCTTGCCGCCGGCGTTGGGCCCGGTGATGACCAGCGTGTTGAATTCCTCCCCCAGCCGGAGGTCCAGCGGGACCACTTCGTCTTCGGATTTTTTGTTCAACAACAACGGATGCCGGCCCTGGAGAAGGCGAATGCTCATCTTGGAGTTGATTTCGGGCGCAGTGCACCGGAAGCGGCCGGCAAACCGCGCTTTCGCGCGCACAAAATCCAGGTGCGCGAGGACGTTCAGCGTCTCCAGAAGCTCGTCCACCACGGGCCGCACCGCATCGGTGAGTTCCCGCAGAATGGTTTCGACTTCCCTGGCTTCCTCCAATCGCAGATCATTGATCTTGTTGTTCCACTCCACCGCCTCCTGGGGTTCGATGAAGCACGTGGAGCCGCTGGCGGACTGATCGTAAACCCACCCCTTGACCTTGCCGCGATGCTCGGCTCGCACCGGCAGAAGCAGCCGGCCCTCGCGAAAGGTCACCACCGCATCCTGCAACAAGCCCTTGTCCGCGTAGACCTTCACCAGCTTTTCCACGGCTTTGCGCGCCTGTTGCTCGGCGCGGGCGATCTGCTTGCGAAGGCTCGCGAGTTTCGCACTGGCGCTGTCTTTCACTTCCAGCGTGTCGAACGCGATTTTGGTGGAAATCTGTTTCTCCAGCTCCCCGAAGGCCTGGATGGCCGCGGCACGCTGAGCGAGATGCGGGTAGGTGCGGCTCCGTTTCCGGAGATAGCCGCGGACCCGCCGCGCGGTGCCGAGATTCTGGGCGATGTGAGCCAGCGCCTCCACCGGCAGCAGCGCGCCCGCAACCCGGGCGGACTCCAGCGCGGGCCGGACATCCCAGAGCGCATCGAGGGGAAAGGTCGCGTCGGTCTCCAGGATCGCTTTGAACTCGGAGACTTCCGCCAGCGCCGACTCCACCTCCTCCTTGCGGAGAAACATCTGCGCCTCATCGAAGAGGGCCTGTCCCAGACTCGACACCGCGAAGGATTTCAACAAGCCGCGGATCTTGTGGAACTCCAGCAGTTCCTCCAGGTCCCGGGCTTCACTCATCGTTGGATCGCTGCTTGCGCGTGTCGTCATCGTTGGGAAGGGTCTTGAGGAAACGTCGGGTCTCGCGGCCCAAATCCTGCGCCGCGGCCCCACGCAGGCTTTCCCTCAGCTCCGAATAGAAGCTCTTGGAGCCGGGAAACACTTCGGAAATCAGATCAAAGAGACGGGGAGCAAAATTGCGGGTGGGCAGGAACAGCCGACTTTCCTTTTGGCCGGGAACGATCAGGTCGCCAAAGGGCAAGATCGAGATGAGAAGCAGGAGAAGGCTCATGACCACCGCGCCTTTCAGGAACCCCACCGCGGCGCCGCTCAGCTTCTCCAGCCAGCCCAGGAAGGCGGCCCGGGCCACCTTCTGCAGCAGGTGGGAGAGCACCTGCGCGGCGAGCACCACCCCGCCGAAGATGACCACAAAGCCCAGCAGGGTGGAAACCGCCGGCGGGACGGTGAGCCACCTGTCGATCCAGTGCGCCGTGTTGCTCATGTATTTGGTGGACAACATCAGCGCGACCACCAACCCCACCAGGCCAAAAACTTCCTGGAAGAAGCCCTTGACCAGGCCTTTCACGGCAAAGACCGCAACGACGGAAACGATGATGTAGTCGAGATAATTCACCTGGTCGCCCAATCTTCCTACTTATGACATACTTGAAGCCGCTCCCTTCGACTCCGCTCAGGGAGCGGGAGAATGCCAATCTTCCTACTTATGACATACTTGAAGGCGTGTTACAAGGCTCCTCGATGTTAAAAACCGTGCCACTGGCGTTTTTTATGAGCCACTGCCAAAAGGCCGGGCAAAAATCGAATCCGTAGTGGAGGTTCTTGGCC
>CAYQOI010000371.1:0-4261 GCA_964419085.1 uncultured Cytophagia bacterium
TTCCAGATTTCTTCCGGCACGGTGGAAAGGCGGCGCATCCTGCTGCTCCAGCTCAAAGACGCGGATGGTGTCGAGGGGTGGTCCGAATGCGTGGCGGCAGAGTACCCAAACTACTCACCGGAGACCATCGACACGGCCTGGCTGGCCATCCGGGAATGGGTGGCCCCTCGGGTGTTGGGACGGATGTTCAAAGGACCGGAAGAGCTCTTTGCGGCGCTTCAGCACGATTTCCGCGGACACAACATGGCCAAGGCCGCGGTCGAGATGGGCGCCTGGGAACTGGAAGCGCAAATCCAGGGGGTGCCGCTGGCCCGACTCCTCGGGGGCACGCGGCAGAAGATCGCCACCGGGATCTCCATTGGCATCCAGAAGGATCCGAAAACCCTCGTGGATAAAGTGCAGGCTTCCCTGGAGCGGGGATACCGCAAGGTGAAAATGAAGATCAAGCCGGAAGCCGACGTGGAATACGTGAAGGCCGTGCGGGAGGCGGTGGGTCCCGAGGCTCCGCTGATGGTCGATGCCAACAATGCGTACACCCTGGAGGACGTAGACCGGCTCGAGCAACTGGACCAGTTCGGATTGATGATGATCGAGCAGCCGCTGGCGTGGGACGACCTGGTGCGCCATGCCGAGCTTCAGAAAAAACTGAAAACGCCCATCTGCCTGGACGAATCCATCACCAGCCTGGAGCGGGCCCAGGACATGCTGACCCTGGGAAGCGGCAAGATCATCAACATTAAGCCGGGCCGGCTGGGAGGGTTTACCCCTTCCATCGCGGTGCACAATTTTTGTGCGGCCCACCAGATCCCGGTTTGGTGTGGCGGCATGCTGGAAAGCGGCGTGGGGCGGGCGCACAACGTGGCTCTGGCTTCCCTGTCGAACTTTGTGTTTCCCGGAGATCTCTCCCCCAGCGAGCGCTACTGGGAGCAGGACATCGTCATCCCCGAATGGTCCATGGACCACGACGGCATGCTGACTGTGCCCTGGGAGCGACCGGGTCTGGGCGTCGAGGTCGACAGGAACCGGATAGAGGATCTGACGGTCCGGTGCGAGACCGTTTGCTTGTGAAACAAGAGTAGAGATAGAACACGCATCTGACGGAGCAGAGAAAGAAGGACGGCACCCATTCTTTAGAACGCGGATCTGACGGATGCAACAGATATGCACGGATTAAACTTCCGATGATCTAATCCGTGCCGATCCGTTTGATTTGTTCTATCCGTGTTCCATTTGAGATTTAAGGGATTAGCGATGCGTTCCATTATTTAGAACGCGGATCTGGCGGATGCAACAGATATGCACGGATTAAACTTCTGATAATCTACTCCGTCCTGCTCCGTCGAATCCGTTCGATCCGTGTTCCATTAAAACTTTCACGGAAACCAAATGCTACCAAAGACCCTGTTTTCTTCTGAGTTGAAAGAGCGGCTCGTGGCCTTGCGCCGGGAATTGCATCGGCATCCCGAGTTGTCGTTTCAGGAAGAGCGCACCGCGCAAACGCTTTACGACGCCCTGGCACAATTGAAACCCGCCGACCTGGAGCGCGTCGCGGGTACCGGCGTGGTGGCCCGCATCAAAGGCAAAGACTCTCGGGCACCCGTGGTGGCCCTGCGTGGCGACATCGACGCGCTGCCCATTCAGGAAGCCACCGGGCTTCCGTTTGCCTCGCAGAATCCAGGCGTTATGCATGCCTGCGGCCACGACGTACACGCCACCTGGACGGTGGGCGCGGCCGCGCTGCTTTCCGAGAAACCCGCGGCAGGCGATGTGCTGATCGTGTTACAGCCGGCGGAAGAGGTCGGCAAAGGCGCCCTGGCCGTTCTCGAAACGGGCATCCTGGACGAGGCCTCCGCCATTTTCGGGGGTCACGTGGACCGGCGGTTTGAAGTGGGAAAGGTGGTGGCGGACGAGGGCCCGCTGGCCGCTTCTTCCGACATTTTCGAAATCGAACTGGTGGGCCTGGGCGCGCACGGCGCGCGTCCACACGAATCCGCCGATCCCGTTGTCGGGGCCGCAGCGCTGATCATGAACCTGCAGACCATCGTTTCACGGCGTCTGAATCCGGCCCATGCCGGAGTCGTGACGGTGGGAGCCGTACATGCCGGAAACGCGGCCAACGTCATCCCGGAGCGGACGCATCTCTCCGGCACCCTCCGGGCCGTGGATGCCGAAACCAGAGATGCTCTGCGGAGCGAGCTGCAAAGGCTCACCGAGGCCACGGCGAAAACGTACCGCCTCCAGGCTGAGATCCGCCTGGATGAAGGCACGCCCGCCTTGGTGAATCCGGCGAAGGCGGTGAGTTGGGCACGGCAGGCGGTAACCTCGCTGCTCGGCGCGAACGCCCTGGTGCCGCTGGGATTTCTCAACCTGGCCGGTGAAGATTTTGCCTTTTACCTTGAAAAAATGTCCGGCTGCTTTCTGAGAATCGGAGCCCGCGAGCCGGGGGGTGAAGTCATCCCGGCGCATTCGCCGGGTTTTTATGCCGCCGAGGAAAGCATCTTCGTGGGCGCGGCCGTGCTGGCCGAAACGGCCCGGCTGGCCTCGGCAGAACTCGCTTCCTGAATGCGGCGACCCCCAACAAATCCGTCATTGCGAGCAAAGCAATCTGCTTCTACGTGGCATTAGATCGCTAAGCTGGACACGGAGACACGGAGCCTCAAAGTACACCACACTTTACCCACGGCCTTTTGCGCGTCTGTGTGAGAAAACCAAAGAAACAATTGCACACATCATCATGGTGATCGCCTATGAATGAATCCACACAACCGTTGACCTTCCGCGGAGGCGCCTCCACCAGCGTCCTGCCTCTGTTGGTGTTTGTGGTCGTGACCACTACGCTGGTCATTCTGGGGGCACCGTCCGTAGAGGGGATGATCATCGCGGCCATGATCGGCATCTCGGTGGGCATGATCTTCGCACACGACATGGCCGAATACAGCGAGCGCGTCTTTTCCCTCATGGCGAACCGTACGGCCACGGTCGCGGTGGTGTGCTGGCTCTGGGCCGGAGCTTTTTCGGGAATCCTGGCAAAATCCGGACTGGTGGAAGCCATTGTCTGGGTTGGCTGGAAGCTACAGTTGACCGGGGCCTGGTTCACCCTTTCCGCCTTCATCTCGGCATCGCTCTTCGCGGTTTCCGTCGGTACAGGCCTAGGTACCATCGTCGGGTTCACCGCGGTCATTTATCCGGCCGGCATCGTTCTGGGCGCCAATCCGGCCGCCCTGATGGGCGCCATCTTCAGCGGGGCCGCCCTCGGAGACAATCTCGCCCCGATCTCAGACACCACAATTGTGTCGGCCGCCACCCAGGAGACGGATGTGGGTGGGGTCGTACGCTCCCGTCTCAAATATGTCCTGATCGCCGCGGGCATCGCGTCTTTGCTGTTCCTCCTCTTCGGTGGACAGAACCCCACACTGTCTTCTGACCAGGCAGAAGAGTTGCTGGCAAAGACGGCCGATCCCGCCGGCTTGCCCATGCTGATTCCGGCCGTAATCGTGTTCTTTGTCGCCGTCAGTGGACGACATTTCTTGGCGGCCCTTACTGCGGGCATCGTCGCGGCCGTAATTGTGGGTCCGCTGACCGGCATATTTCCACTGGAGCGTCTATTTCATACCACGGGCGCAGGCTCGGTGGCCGGCACCGCGGTGGAGGGCGCTGTGGCCCTGCTTCCCACCGCCATTCTCACGCTCTTGCTGGTTACGGCCATCGGCATCATGGAGGCGGGCGGGTTCCTCGAAAAATTCATCGCCTGGCTGGAGAAATCGGTTGCACACTCGGTTCGAGGGACCGAAGCCGCCATCGTCGGGCTGATCACCTTCACCAATCTTTGCGTTTCCGTCAATACCGTGGCCATGATCACGGCCGGCCCTCTGGCCAACGTGCTGCGAAAACGTCGGAACATCCATCCGTACCGCAGCGCGAATCTGCTCGACACCATCTCCTGTTCTTTTCCCTACATCTTGCCCTACGCCGCGACCATCGTCGCGGCCAACGCTATCCAGCACCAGGTGGCCGAGCGTTACGCTTTTGCCGTCGTCTTGCCGTGGACGCAGGAAGCGGCCTACTTCTTCTACGGCATCGTGCTGTTTCCCTTGATGATTCTTGCCGTGATCACGGGATTTGGGCGAAAGAGCGGGTAAGGCCTGCCGGGACCGCGCAAAACAAAAGCAGGAGGGAATCTTGTTGTTGCTTTTTACACGACCAGCTTCTGGCACGCTGGTCGGGAGAACTCACGCGTGAGTCGGGGACGACCTGCATAGAC
>CAYQOI010000372.1:0-4254 GCA_964419085.1 uncultured Cytophagia bacterium
CTTCAACGAAGACGGTACCGGGACGTTTGAGGAAACGCGGCGCGACGGCACGCACATTCAGGGCACCTTTGACAGTCCGGAAAACGACGGCAAGGGGAGTTTTACCAGGAACGTGACATTCCCGGCCGGCCATGACCCCGCGTCGGTTTCCGAATCGGGCGATTTTACCATCAATCCCACCGACTCCACCCTGAGCGGCTCCTTCCAGCGCGAGGTGGTGAGCAAGAATGGTGACGTCGACCGGGAAAATGTGACGGTCGACCAGACGGTGGTGGGGGATGTCAAATCCACCACGCTGAACATCGAGAACAACGACGGCAGCGGCGGCTTCATCAACATCGTGGAGACGCCCGACGTGGATCAGGTCACAGGCGAGTGGACCAACGCGGATGAGACATTCGGAAAATTCACCGCCGAGTCCTACCCCGACGGCAGTGCGCACCTGGAATTCAAGCTGTACGAGTCAGAGGTGGCGTTCGAGAACGGACAGGAGCCCGTGGTGAGCGGCGTGTTCGATTTCTATCCCGACGGTTCCGGCAAGGGCACGGTCATCGAAAACGGCGTCACCTACGACGTGGTCATCCACCCCGATGGCTCGGTGACCGTAACCAAGCGAGAGTAGTTCGGGGCTTTCCTGGGGCTGGTCGTCTGGAGGGCGGCCAGCCCGCTTTATTTTCTTGCAGATGTGAATCATTTTTTTATATTCAGGGCGGCTGATGACGTGGACTCCAGACCTACACGAATGACTCGTTTTATCTCCAACTTCTTCCCCCGCCTCGTGCGGGGCTTGCTGCTGGCCTGCGCCTTCCTCTCTCTTTTTTCCGCCAGAACGTGGGGGCAGGTTCCGGCCACGCCGCGCCAGCTCATCGTCGAGGACATCGAGGTCGTGGGGAACACCAAGACGCGCAAAGATGTCATTCTGCGCTACCTGACCATTCGGAAAGGTCAGCCGTTAACCCCGTCGCTCATCGAAGCCAACGACGCGCGCCTCTCCCAAACCAACTTCTTCAAGCAGGTGGAGTTCTACACCCGACCGGGTTCCCGCAAGGGGTGGGTGGTGGTGGTCATCGAGGTCAAAGAGCGCAAAGGACCGTATTTTCAGTTCGAAGGAGGGCACAGCGACCTCGACGGCTGGTTCTTTGTGCCCGCAAGTCTGCGCTTCGACAATCTTTTCGGAAAAGGCAACCAGATGGGGATACGCTGGCGCATCGGCGACCGCATCAGCAAGCTCTCGTTCTTCTTTCACACCGAGTCGCTGTTCGACAACACCGCATTCCTCGATTTCGAGCTGCTGGCAGCAAGCAAACAGTTCATCCATTACTTCGGCTCGGACCGGGCCGAGCAGAACGTGCCGTTCGGCGGCCTGAACTTCAAAGTCGGCGGGACGCACGGCCTGTTCAAATATCTCTATTTTGCCTACCGGGTGGAGACGTTCGAACCTGACGCTTTCGCCAAGTTGACCGGCCGAGATTCCACGCTTACCGTCCTGCCGCCGGACATCGCAGACGATTTGGCCAAAACCCAGGTGGGCGCGTTCTCGGTGGGCCTCCATGCGGACCTGCGGGACAACACCGCTTACCCGCTCAACGGATTCTGGGGCGCGCTTTCGGCTGAGCTGGCCCACGACCAGGTGGGGAGCGACGTCAACTTTTCCAAGATCACCCTGGACACGCGTTTCTACAAGCGGGTCTTCGACAAAGAAGTCGTAGCGTTTCATTTCAAAGGGGGCTACGCATCGCAGAACACGCCGTTTTACGAGCGGTTCTATCTCGGCGGCGCCAATTCCTTGCGCGGCTATCCCGACCGGCGCTTGACCCCGGTGGGCTGGGGGACCAAGCTGATCTTGACCAACACGGAATTCCGTTTCCCGCTCTCCACCAAGAACTTCCCGTACCACAAGTCTTCTGCGGTGCTGTTTTTCGATGCCGGCGGCATCTGGAAACCCGGGCAGACGGTGCGAATCGACGATTTTTACGCGGCTGCGGGGTTCGGATTCCGGATCAAATTGCCCATTGTGGGCGTGACCCGTTTTGATTTCTCTTTTCCGCTCAACAAAATCGATAACAACGATTTTCAGTTGCACATATCTTTGGGGCACACTTTTTGAAAAAGGTTGCTACAAACGTTTTGTGGCTGTTTTTCTTTCTGATTTCTGCATTCGAGGTCGCGACCGCGTCCCCCGGCGACGAGGGTGGGATTCGGATAGAAACGATCACGCCCGGAGTGAAAAACGGGCAGATCACGGTCTCGGCACGGTTTCGCAACCTTTTTTCCAAAAAAATCGTCGGTACCATTCAGAGCGGGCTTCCGTCGATCATCCAGATCGAGATGAAACTGCTCGAGGGTAAAGAAAAGACCTTGGTGCACAAAACCCTGATGCGCAGAATCTCCTACGATATCTGGCAGGAACGCTACGCCATCGACAGTCCGGATTCGACGCAGATCCTCACCGATTTCGAGGCGGTCAAGAAAGTGAGCAGCGCGCTGCAAGATGAACCGCTGGTCCAGCGGCAGAAGTTGCGTCCGACTTCCCGGTACACCATCGAGCTGCGAGTGGGCATCATCCCCATCTCTACACGCCAGGCGGAAAAGGTCTCCGATTGGCTGCTGGACCCCAACCAGGTGGAGGAGCCGCTGGCCTCCGACAACCGCAGCAGCGGTTTCGAGTTGAACATCAGTAAGCTGGTGTCGTTTTTTGTCAATCGCAAGAAGGGCTCCCGCTACCGCTCCGAGCCCTTTCGGTCCAAGCCGTTCAAACTCTCCGACCTGCACGAATGAAGCGCATCCGGACAAAGTTTGTCATCTCGCTTCTGGTCATTTCTCTTCTGCCGGTCTTTCCCGTTTATTTGCTGGTGAAAAACTTGCTGGAAAGAAGTCTCAAGATCGGATACAACCAGAACGTGGAACTGGCACTGGAAAGCGCGTCGACGCTGGCGCGCGAATTGTTTGCCAAATTCAAACGCGAGACGCTGGCGGCCGCGGAGGCCGTGGCGCGTTCCGAATGGGCGGCGCGCGCAGTAGGCGGGGAACAGGCATCTGCGCCGGCCCTCGCTCAGTTGCAACTGCCGTTCTCAGGCGTGAAGGTCGAGATATTTGACAAAAACGGAAGGCTGAGAATTTCCAC
Source organism: uncultured Cytophagia bacterium (assembly GCA_964419085.1). GTDB lineage: Bacteria > Zhuqueibacterota > Zhuqueibacteria > Oceanimicrobiales > Oceanimicrobiaceae > CAYQOI01. The sequence continues at coordinate 3,125 of CAYQOI010000372.1, forward strand.
CACCGACACCTCGGGCCACGCTTTTCCGCCCATCTACCAAAACATCCTCGCCCAGCTGAAGAAAAAAGAACAACCGGAACTCCTGAACTCGCCCGGAGGCTCCCGCTACATCCGGGCCTTTGCACCGGTGCGGACGGGCCGCGAACAAAACGGATTTGTGGTCGTGTCCCGGCTGCTGGCACCCGATTTCGTGGCGGGCTCACAGCGGGTGGTGCAGACGCACCAAATGTTCAAAACCCTGGACTTCTTCGAATCGGACGTGACGCGGGGGTTTTTGCTGGCGTTCTTCGTAGTCTACCTCCCCATCGCGGCGCTTTCCATCGGGTTGGGCGTCTATTTTGCGCGCAAGATGACTTCGCCCTTGCTGGAATTGGTGCGCGGGACAGAGCGGGTCGCAGCGGGCGAGTGGGACACCCGCGTGCAGGTTTCTTCGCGCGATGAAGTGGGCGCGCTGGTCCAGGCCTTCAACTCCATGGTGGCTACGTTGAAGCAGAAGCAGGACCAGGTGGTGGCGTTGGAGAAAATGGCGGTCTGGCGCGAGATCGCCCGGGTGCTGGCCCACGAAATCAAGAATCCCCTGACGCCTATTCAGCTCACGGTGCAGCAGATGAAGGACAAGTATTCCGGCACAGACGCGGAGTACCGCAAGCTGCTGCAGGAGTGCTCGGAGATCATCACCGACGAGATCGAAAACCTGCGCGCGCTGGTGCGGGAGTTTTCCGAATTCGCCCGGATGCCCAAACTGACCCTGACTCCCGGCAACTTAAACGAGTTGGTGGAAGAGGTGCGCAAACTTTATCCGAACGACAACATCCAGATCGACCTGGACCGAACCCTGCCGGAAACGAACTTCGATTACGAAAAGATGCGCCGCGTGCTCATCAATCTCATCGAAAACGGCCTGGACAGCATTCGCGAAAAGGGATCGGGCGAGATCGCCATTTCCACCGCGGCGGAAGAAGGCCGGGTGCTTCTGCGCACCCGCGACACCGGAAAAGGGATGCCTGAAGAGGTAAAGGCGAAGATTTTTGAGCCGTATTTTTCCACCAAGAAAAGCGGAATGGGACTGGGTCTGGCCATCGTGAAGCGAGTCATCGATGAACACGGTGGCACGATTTCGGTGGAAAGCC
>CAYQOI010000373.1:0-4242 GCA_964419085.1 uncultured Cytophagia bacterium
GCACAGGATACGCTTGTTTCTTTGCCTCGAGAAACTGCGGTTGCGCAAGAGGAGGCAGACAGGCCGCCCTCGCCCGGTTTTTTGCAAGTGAGCTGCGCACCGTGGGCTGTGGTGTTTATCGACGATGATTCGGTGGGTGTCACGCCGCTGCCGGATTCACTGCGTTTTGCGCCGGGCGAACACAACCTGGTGCTCAGGAACCCGGACTTTCCGGAGTATGCGACCACCGTGGAGGTCAAAAGCGACGAGGTGCACCGGGTGGTCTTTTCTTTCTGGGAAACCGTGGGACTGCTGGAACTGGACATCAGCCCGTGGGCTGTTGTGTACGTGGATGGAGCTCGCCGCGACACCATTCCGCCGCAGAAACATCCGCTGATCGTTACGCCGGGCAAGCACCAGCTCTCGCTTGAGAACCCGGATTTGGGGGTCTGGGAGACCGAACTGGAGGTCGTGGCCGGAGAAACCAAGCATCTCAGGTTCAATCTCAGGAACCTGTTGACCAATTAGATGGGAAGGGAGAATGAAATCCTCTAACTTTGGCTCTGGCCTGGTTTTGCTCTTGTTGTTGACCGCTGTGACACCTTCTTTTAGCCAGTCTGATGGGGCCACGTTGCTTGAAGAGATACAGAACGCCTACGCGCAGCTCAATTTCCGTGAAGCTGAAATCAAGGCCAAAGCCGCGCTGCGAGACTTCCAGCGCTTTACTCCCGATCAACTCACAGAGGTGCATAAAATCCTCGGGTTGGTGTACATCTCCAAAAACAATCCTGTGGACGCGCGGCAGCAGTTTGAACTGGCGCTGTCGCTGAATCCGGACCTGGAGTTGGACCCTCTCCTGGTTTCTCCCAAAATCCTGGAATTCTATGCCAAGGTCAAAAGAAGCTGGCGGGCGAAGCAGCGAGCAGATGTGAGGTCCGACGCGCGGGTGCGCTACGTGGTGGTGGAAGATCCGCGGCCTGCCGCAGCGCTGCGGTCGATGCTTCTGCCGGGTTGGGGACAGATTTATAAAGGGGAAAAACGCAAGGGGGTGCTCTTGACGACACTCTGGGGAATCGGCGTGGCGGGCTCTATCATCGCCCACATCGAACGTCAGAACGCCGAGGACCGCTATTTGGCTGAAATCGATCCGGCCAAGATCGAGAGCCGTTTTGACACGTTCAACCGCTGGCACAAGGTGCGCAATAGCTTTTTGGTGTTCTCAGCGGGCGTTTGGTTATTCAGTTATTTCGATGCGATTTTGCGTGAGGGGCAAGCGAGACCAGCCGCCGCAAGGGTACAGCGCTCCATGATGGTTTTGCCGTCGATCTCGCCGGGACGGGCCCATCTGTCCCTTTTGGTGCGGTTCTGAACAGCTCAGTGTCCCTGCGGGGACGCAGGTTCCGCCAGGGCTTGATACAAAGCCTGCCGTAATTCAGGCACGCCAAACGGCTTTGACAGGGCGCCGCAGAATCCGTGCTTTTTGAATTGTCGCCAGATGGGATGGCTTATGTCGCCGCTGGAAAGGAGCACGCGTGCCTCTGGATCGATCTCTTTGATCCGCTTGCAGGTTGGCGCACCGCCGTGCCCCCGGGGAATGTGCAGGTCAAGAATCACAAGGTCAAAGGGAAAGCCTGCGGTGCTGGCCGCGAAAAATTCCTGAATCGCCTCACTTCCATCCCCTACCAATTTCACCTCACAGCCGAGCGTTCGGAGCATCCTCGCCATGGAACTGCGTACCAGTGGCTCATCGTCCATGAAGAGAACACGAATCCTGTTAGGACTGCCGGATTGTGGTAACTGAGTCATCGGGGTTCCTCCTTTCTTCCCTCAGCTTATTTGCAAGCCATGTGCCATTTGGGGGCTGCATTAATGTTTTTTAACCCATCCTGCAGGAAAATCGGGGAGGAGGGGACAAATATGAAGGTGCTGTTAAAATGTCGACAAAACTGTGAGAAGAATTTGCCCATCTTTGTGCATCTTGTGCACAGCTTTGAAACAGGCTTCTTACAAATTGGTAAGCGATCACTGACGGGGTTTGTAGAATCGGGCTGTTTTTTATGAAATTAGCGTTGCGGGTTAAGGGTGGCACCGAATTTGCCGAAACAAACAACGGTGTGAATGTTTAATCTCAAACAAACGGAGAGCGGCCTTATGATGTTGTACAAAAAACCTACTGTGATTCTGGCTTCCCTGGCCGGCTTACTTCTCGTTAGTTGTTCCAGCAGCCCGACTTCCTCCGATGCGAATGTGGGGCAAGTGAAACTGACAGTCCGCAGTTCGACAACCGGCGCGGCAAATGCAGCGAACCCGCAGTTGACCAAGGCGACAGGACTGGCGACTATCACCAGCGCACGGGTGGTCATCGAGAAAATCCGCTTCAAGAGCAGCATCGATGATACGCTGGATTTCCGGTTCCGGCAGCCTTTCATCAAGGACCTCGCGCTGGACACCACCGCCAACGTGATCGAAACCGTCGATGTACCCTTTGGAAGCTATAAGGAGACTGAAATCGAGATCGACGACCTCGATCCAGAGGACGGTCAAGTTTATCTTGATAATCCCGACCTGCAAGGCCGCAGCATCGTGGTGAAGGGATACGTGAACAATGACCCCAACCAGAATTTCGTTTTCACCAGCGAGTTTAGCGAAGAGCAGGAACGAGAATTCTCGCCGCCGCTGGTCCTGGATGAGAACTCCCCTTCGACTAATGTCGTCCTTTTTATCGACATGACAGGTTGGTTTGTGGATTCCAGCGGGAATCTTCTGGATCCACGCGTGTCGGAGAATCACAGCGCCATCGAAGACAATATTAAAGCTTCCATCGACGTTTTCGAAGATCGCGACGACGATGGCAAGCGGGATGATGATTAGCGGTTTTGTTTCGGTCTTTTTCTGGGGCAAGGCGGGGTCGACATATCGGCCCTGCCTTTTTTTATTTCTTCGCTCGCCGAGACGCAGAGGACAAGGAGTGACATTCTAACAGGGATTCACCATTCTTCTCAGCGCTCACTGCGCCTCTGTGAGAAAATACGAGTTAGATCCAACTCACCAGCCACATCCTTTGATAAAAAGCACCCAGAGGAATGGGCAGCGCGGTCCAGACGGGGTAGAAGTAGACGGCGCTGAAGAATGCGGCCAGCAGCGTGAAGAAAGCCAGCTCACGACGCCACCCTCCGGCCCGCCACAGTTTCTCCAGGATAAAGCCCTGGAGCATGAAGACGAACGGCAGCGCTCCCATGTAATGGTAGGAAAAGGTCGCACGGCCGATGAACGCAAACGGCAAGTAGTGCAGAGCAAAGGCGAGCACACAGAATTGCGCCGGAAAGGACTTTTTCTTAACGGCAAACCAGACGCCAACCAAAACCGCCGGAATTGAAAGCCACCACAGGATCGGATTGCCCAGGTTGAGGATGGTGCTGACTTGCTGTTCTGCTTCATCAACCTGCCAGTAGTAGCTCACCGGGCGGAGCGCGAGAGGCCAACTCCACCACCTGGATGCGTAATGGTGTCCCTCCTGCAGGTGGGCGTGGTAGCCGAACATCTGTTTGTGCAGCTCCACGAAAGAATAGTCGTGGTTTTGTCGCAGGTGGGGAATGAAGGTCGCAGCGTAAACCGCGGCCGGCAAAACCACACAGCACGTCAGGATCAGGGCCGGATGAATTCGGCCGATTCTCCGGGGAAAGCCGTCTGGTAGCGGAAGTTGTCTCCCGTTGCCGCGGCGACGGCTGAGCCAGGACCACGCGTACGTCAAGAGGATGACACCCAGACTGGCTGCGCCGATCCATTTGACTGCCGCGGCCGCACCGCTGGCGGCACCCGCCCCCGCGAGATAGAGCCAGCGGGGCTTCCTGGGGAAAGGGGCCCGGCTGCGCAAAAACAGGTCGTAGGCCAACAGGGAAAAAAACACCGCAAAAATGTTGATCAGCCCTGCGCGTGATTCCACCAGGAGCAGGCCGTCCAGGGAGGCCAGCAATCCTGCCCAGAAAGCCACTCGTCTGCTGCGGAAGAGCAGTGTGCTGAGCCGGTAAATCAGGATGACGACGCCTACCCCGAACAGCGCGTCCACAACTCGATAGCCCAACGGATTGAAACCGAAGAGGTGAATGCCCACCGCGATGAGGTACTTCCCCAGCGGCGGGTGCGCGTCGAAGAACGTGACCTTGTCCAGATAGTTTCTCGCGAACACGGGAAAATAAACTTCATCGAACACCTGGCTATCTGGTACCGTCAGCCGCCAGAACCGACTGAACGCGTTCAACCCGG
>CAYQOI010000374.1:0-4231 GCA_964419085.1 uncultured Cytophagia bacterium
CCCGTGAAGGTCAAGGCTTTCATTTCACTGCTTCTCACCGTGGTCGTGGCTCCCATGCTGAAGAGTTCGTCGCAATTCGACGGAATCACGCTGTTGCAGATGGTCCCGTTGGCCGTCACAGAGGCGTTTATCGGGCTCCTCCTGGGCTTTACCGCGAAACTGATTTTCGAGGGCTTTCAGTTTGGTGGCAAGCTGATCAGCCATCAGATGGGACTTGGGCTGGCGGAGATCATCGACCCCGACAGCGGCAATCAGGGTTCGCCCATCGGCAACATTTTTTCGCTGCTGGCCATCGTGCTGTTTCTGAATCTCAACGGGCATCACCTGGTGATCGCCGCCCTGTATCGGAGTTTTGAGCTGGCACCTGTCGGGAAGGAGCATGTGGCCGTGGCGGCTGCCCGGGAGCACCTGCTGCGCATGTTCAACGAGGTGTTCACCATCGGTGTCCGACTCGCGGCGCCGGGACTGGCCATGATGTTTCTCATCGAGGTGGCTATCGGCGTGATCGCAAGGTTGGTGCCCCAGATGAACATTTTCTTTGTGGGGTTGCCGTTGCGGCTGGGGGTCGGGCTGTTTGCGGTAGTCGCATCGCTCCCCCTGTTTTACCTGCTTTTTGAGACGTTAATGGGCCTTTGGCAAAGGGATCTAATTACAATGTTGAAGTATCTTTAGGAGTGGACTATGAGCTTAGAGATCCATGAAGTGAACGCGGAGATCGTCGGGAAGCGGTTGGGCCAAAAGCTTTACAGCTCGCGAGGAAGATTACTTCTCGGCATGGGGGCAGAGATCGGGTCGTTTCACTATCAGCACATCAAGGAAACAGGGTACCGCAGCATTTACATTCTGACCAACCACTGCGAAGTGCTGGATTCCGCCGGACACATCATCTCAGACAAGCTGCGCGCCAGCGCACCGATCATGCTGCGAGAGATCTATCGGAAGCTGCAGAGCAACAACAAAATCGAGGTCTCCAACGGTAAAAAAGAGCTGAGCGCCCTTGCAGACACGCTCATCCAGGAGGTCAACATCAAGATGCCCAGCCCCCCGGATATCGTGGATTTGAAACGCCAGGAGGATTATCTGTACCAGCATGCCATCGATGTTGCGGCGTACTCGATTCTGCTGGGACAGAGTATGCAGTACCATCAACTCAAGCTGTTCGATCTGGCCATTTCCGCTCTGCTCTGTGATTTTGGGATGATCTCCGTGGACAAGGAGATTCTTTACAAACCGGCGGCGCTCGATGAGGCGGAATTCGAAAAGGTGAAACAACACACGATTCAAGGCTTCCAGCACCTGGGCCGGCATTGCTATTTCAAGGGCATGGTCACCATCGTCGCCCTGCAACACCACGAGCGCTGGGACGGGACCGGCTATCCCAACGGTCTGTCCGGTGAAGACATTCACGAATATTCTCAGATCGTGGCGCTGGCCGATTTCTTCGATGCCTACACCTCGGACCGGCCGTACCGGCGTCTCCACACCATCCAGGAGGCCTTGGCGTACATCGAGGAGAACGCGGGTCAGCAGTTCAGCCCGAGGGTGGTCAAGCATTTTCTGGGATTCTTCAATGTGTGAGTCCGGCTTCGAGCCCGGAGAAGCGTGTGCTACCGAAATAAAGGAGAAAGCCATTGAGCGTGGAAATTGTTGAGCTGACGCCTGAGATCATCGGGGCCCGATTGGGTCAGAATCTGTACAACTCGAAAGGGTGCTTGTTGCTGCGTAAGGGCGTGGAGATCAATGAACACTATTTCTCCTATTTCAAGGAGAACGGGTATAAGAGCGTTTTTCTCCTTTCGGATCCTTTCGATTCCAACGGCGCGCCGGTTCAGCCCGTGTCTGAAAAACTGATGGCCACGGCGCCGCCCACGCTGAAGAAGATCTTCCGCCTGTTGATGCACGAAAGCAAGACCAGCACCATGAAGGCCAAAAACGAGTTAGTCAGACTGGCGGAGGCCATTCTTGCGGATGTCGACTACAAAGTCCACAAAATTGGCAATGTTTTGGACCTGAAGAGGCGGAACGACTATTTGTTTCAGCATTCGGTGAACGTGGCCATCTACGCCGTGCTGATGGGGCACAGCCTCAATCTCACCCAATCCGCGCTACGCCACCTGGTGATCGCTGCGCTGCTGCACGACTTCGGCATGTTGTTTATCGAACCTTCGATTTTGAACAAAGAGAGCATGCTGGAGCAGGAAGAATTCGAAAGAATCAAAGAACACACAACCCAGGGCTTCCGTCATCTGGTGGGCCACTGCTTTTTCGACGGCCTCTCCAGCGTTGCCTCGGTTCAGCACCATGAGCGTTTCGACGGAGAGGGTTATCCCAAAAACCTCACCGGCGAGCAAATTCACGAATTCTCGCGCATCATCACGCTGGCGGATTTCTTCGATGCCTGGACGTCCGACAGGCCCCACCGACGGCTCCATTCCATCGATACGACCCTGGATTTCATCCAGAGCAACGTGGAGCGGATTTTCGATCCCCGGCTGGTGGAAGTTTTTGTGCGGTTGTTCGGCTGAGGTTTATCGAGGCTCGACGCGCTCTGAATCCTTGGAAAAGGCACGTGACCAGGTCTTATGGCAGACGATTCGTTTCAGGAAAAGACTGAACAACCTACATCCAAGCGCCTTTCTGAGGCGCGGGAAAAGGGCAACGTTCCAAAGAGTGCGGAGTTCAATTCGGTTTTCATTCTCCTCACAGGGATTCTTACGCTCTATTTTATGAGCGGGATGTTCCTGGACAAGCTGATTTACGGTTTCAAAGTTTTCTACCGGGAAGTGGGTAACATCTCCATAAACTCCAGCAGCATCCAGTACTATCTCGCGGTGGGCGGGAAAGCGAGCCTGCTGCTTTTCGCACCGATGCTTGGACTGTTGGCGGTCATCGCCATCGCGGTGAACCTGGCCCAGACCGGCCCGCTTTTTTCCATGAAGATTCTCACCCCGGATTTCGGCCGTCTCAACCCCATCAAGGGTGTGAAAAAGTTTTTTTCGCTGCGTGCGCTGGTGGATTTGGTCAAGAATCTCCTGAAAGTGGCCATCATCAGTGTGGTGGCCTACAACACCATCATCAAGTATCGGGAGGAGTACCTGTTGACCATCAATGAAAGCGTGCCCGAGATCGTGGCGTTTATCGGCTTGATGATGTTCCGCGTGGCCATCCGGACCGCAGTGGTGCTCTTTTTTCTCGCGATTCTGGATTTGATCTACCAGAGATGGCAGCATCGCAAGGATCTGATGATGACCAAGCAGGAGGTTCAGGAGGAGAGAAAACAACAGGAGGGAAGCCAGCAGGTCAAAAGCGCGATGCGAAGTCTACAGCTCTCGCGAGCCAGAGAGCGGATGATGCAACGGGTGGCCCAGGCGGATGTGGTGATCACCAACCCCACGGAGCTCGCCATCGCGTTGAAGTATGATCCGGAGGAGATGAACGCTCCCGTGGTGCTGGCCAAGGGCGCGCGTTTGCTGGCACAGAGAATCCGTGAGTTGGCCAGGGAAAACGGCATTCCCATTTACGAAAACAAGCCGCTGGCTCGATCGCTCTATAAGCTGGCCGAGGTGGGAAAAGAGATTCCCATTGAACTGTTCCATGCGGTTGCCGAAGTGTTCGCCTACGTCTACCGCTTGAAAAACAAGCACCTTTGATGTAAGAATTTGCAGAAACGGAGAGGACCAGTTTGGCTGAAGCCGTAGCACAAGACCGCCGCTTCGTCTTCTTTCAGCACATCCAGCATCGCACAGACCTGCTGCTGGCGCTGGGCGTGATCTCGATCTTGATGTTCATGGTCATCCCGCTCCCCAGTTTTTTGCTGGACATTCTGCTGGCCATCAGCATCACGTTTTCGCTCATGGTGCTCATCGTCCCTTTGTATGTCGATAAACCGCTGGAGTTTTCCGTCTTCCCCGGGATTCTGCTCATCATCACCCTTTTCAGATTGTCTTTGAACGTCGCCTCCACCAGGCTCATCCTCGGCGAGGCGTACGCAGGCGAGGTGATCGCGGCGTTTGGCAATTTCGTGGTCAAAGGCAACTATGTGGTGGGGCTGGTGATTTTTGTCATTCTGGTGATCATCAACTTTGTGGTCATCACAAAGGGGTCTGGGAGAATCGCCGAGGTTGCCGCCCGCTTCACGTTGGATGCGATGCCCGGCAAGCAGATGGCCATCGACGCGGACCTCAATGCCGGGCTCATCGACGAAGCCACCGCACGAGCGCGGCGGGAGGAG
>CAYQOI010000375.1:0-4230 GCA_964419085.1 uncultured Cytophagia bacterium
TTTTCCAGCAACGACCCGAGCGAAATGGATTGTGTCAACCGTTGCCGGATCCGCGTTGCTGGCTCCTGCTTGGCTTTCCGGTCGGTCTCTGGCGTGGAACTTTTGCCACCCGCTCCCCTGCCGGCCTTCTTCTGCACATATTCACGCGCGAACTCTTCGAACGGATTGGAGGCCGCGGTTTTCTTGTCGCGCTCCGGTTGCGGCGCGGGGGACTTCACGCTCTCCGGGCGGTGGTCAAAATCACCGATTCCGCTCGCAATCTCAGTTGCATGAGAAAAATCGGAGCCTGCCTCCTCCCCAACACTGTGCGCTGAAAGCGGGTCGTCATCCGGTGTGTGCTCTTCGGAGATTGCCTCGCCCCTGTCGGACGGGAATTCCAGCGAGTCACCTGTCGGTGGCTCTGGCAGCAACACATCCGACTCGGCAGAATCGAAACCCTCGGTAAGCCGAAGCGAAGCCTCATCCGGCTGGTCGAAGCCCAGAGCCGGCCCCTCCTCCGGCGAGCCAGTCTCTGTGGGGCTGTCGCTCTCCAGCAAGAGCTTCAGTTCATTCTGTAGCTCGGGATTATCGCCCGCGATCTCCGGCGGGATATCGTTGATGTCAAACTCAATCTCAGACTCATCTTGCGAGTCCGGCGAGAGGTCGACGGCTTCGTCGTCCGGGCCCGGGTCATCGGATTGCTCCTGCGTCGGGCGCGTTTTGGGGCGGCGCAGGTCGTCCAGCAACAGAGCGAGATCCAGTTGCTCCCCCCGGTCAGGCGGTTTGTCAGCATCACTGAGAGCTTCCGCATCGAAAAGCGGGAGATCCGATGACTCATCGAGATGCTGCAATTTCCTTTTGATCTCGAACAAGAAATCGAGATCCAACTTTTTGGATTTCATGAGGATAGCGAATGGAAAACGCCTTTTGTGGACGAATTGAACAGGGCGGTTTCACCTCTCGAGCTAATCCATTAGCCTGGCTCACTACCTTGTGACGTGGTCCGACGCGGGTCAGCGCTGAGACCCGATCGTATTAGAGTATCGGCAGGAATTCAGAAGGGTTGAGCGAGATTTGAGGCTCGGAAATATTTCTTAAATAATGATTTAATTCAAATTCGATGGGAACGGCGACCCCCAGTTTTCTGAGGCGGTCGACGTTTTGGAAAATCTCGGCCGGTGGCCCATCCAGGGCTACCACACCCCGGTGCAGCACAACCAGTCGTGCAAAGCAGAGCGCTTCTTCCGGGTATTGCGTGATAAAGAGCGGCGTAACCACGCCATCAGCCGCGCTGTCCGGGTCCGGGCTGCTGAGTTCGGAGACCAGTGAGAGCACCAGGTGCCGGCCACGCTGGTCCAGCAGAGAGGTGGGTTCATCGAAAACGACGTACCGCGGTGCCATCGCGAGAATTGCGGCCAGAGCCAACCGCTGCATTTCGCCCCCCGAAAGCAGATGGGGCGGCGTGTGGCGGTATTTTTCCAACTTGAATTTGGCCAGCATGCGGTCCACGGTTCCATGCATCTCATCCACGGGAATCCCGAGATTCTCCAGGCCAAACGCGATCTCCCGTTCCACGGTTGTGGAAACGATCTGGTTTTCCGGGTTCTGAAATACCAGCCCCACCCTTCGGTGAATTTCCGGGAGGTTCTCCGGTTCCGAGGTGCTCAGACCGTCCACGACGACCTCGCCGGCGGTAGGCTGAAGAAGCCCGGTCAAACACCGGGCCAGGGTAGTCTTTCCGGAGCCGTTCGGCCCCATGAGCGCGACCGTTTCCCCTTCGCGGATTTCCAGGGTCAGGCCGTTCAGGACCCGTCTGGTCTTCCCCCCAGGCTCACGATAATCAAAGACGAGTTTCTCGATTTGGATCATCTGGATTCTAACCGCGGTCGGATGCACACAGCAGCAAGCTGCGAGTTGGGCGCTACTCCCCGATCATCTGCACCACGATGTTGCGCTGCCGGGGACGGTTGTCGAAATCCACGACCACGATCTGTTGCCAGGTGCCCAAAAGCAGGCGACCGTTCCTGAACGGCGCGGTGAAAGACGGACCCAGCAGCGCGGCCCGCACATGGGCGTACCCGTTTCCGTCGCCCCAGGTCGCGTCGTGATGGTAGGTCACACCTGTCGGCGCCAGCTTCTCGAAGGCCTCGGGGAGATCTTTGAGCAAACCGGGCTCGTATTCAATAGAGGTCACCCCGGCGGTGGAGCCGGAAACAAAGAGCGTCAGGCTGCCTTCCTGCAGGCCCGATCGCTTCAGAACGTCCTGCACCTCGCCGGTGACGTCAAGGATATGGGTGTGCCCCCGGGTCGCGATCTCGATGGAATCGGTAACGATTTTCATCCTCAGAAGCCGCTGTTTTCGTGGTCGAAGTGGGTCATCTTCCAGAAGCCGTCAAAGCGCTCACGAATCTCTTCGTTGCGCAGGTCAGTCAGCCGTTCGAGGCTGAACTTCTCCACACAAAAGGAGGCCATGGCGCTGCCGAAAATCACAGCCTGTTTCAGGTTACCCGCGGACAGGTCTCCGGTTTTCGCCAGGTAACCCATGAATCCGCCGGCAAAAGTGTCCCCCGCGCCGGTGGGGTCGTAGATGGATTCCAGCGGGTACGCCGGTGCGTAGAAAAACGCGTCCTCGGAAATCATCAGCGCGCCATGTTCCCCTTTTTTGATGATGATGATGTTCGGTCCCATGTCCTGGATGATGCGCGAGGCTTTCACCAGGTTGGGTTCCTGGGCGAGTTGGCGCGCCTCCGAGTCGTTGATGATCAAAACGTCCACCGCCAGGAGGAGCTCATGTAACGCCGGCAGGCTCCCTTCGATCCAGTAATTCATCGTGTCCAACGCGACCAATTGCGGCGCGTCGATCTGCTGCAAAACCTTGAGCTGGAGCTCGGGATTGATGTTGGCCAAGAAGACAAACTCGCTGTCCCGATACACCTCGGGGATTACCGGATCGAATTGCTCGAAGACGTTGAGGTGGGTAAATTTGGTCTCGCGGGAGTTCAGATCGTAGCCGTACTCTCCGCCCCATCGGAAGGTTTTCCCGGGGCGCACCTCGAGACCGCGCAGGTCCACTTCTCTCCGTTGCAAGAATTCGAGCTGGCCGTGATCGAAATCCTCGCCCACCACCGCAACCACACGCACGGGGGCAAAATAGGATGCGGCCGCGCTGAAATAGATCGCCGAGCCCCCCAGGGCATCTTCGGCCGTGCCAAAAGGCGTTTCCACGGTATCCAGGGCCACCGAACCCACGACTAAAATGCTCATGCCTCGTTCCTGTCCTTGCGTTTTTATGTCACATGATTAAAACTGAATCAGCAATCGACTCTCAGCGTCTGACTACATTCTCTCCGGCGCGTTAATGCCCAGCAAACGCAGCGCGTTGGCCAGAACTTGTCGCGTCGCCTCTACCAGAAGAAGTCGGGCCTTGGTCAGCTCCCTGTCCTCGGTCACAACCCGGCACTGGTGGTAAAAACGATGAAAGGTCGCGGCCAGCTCCTGGAGATAGTTGGGCAGACGGTGGGGTTCCAACGCGCGGGCTGCCCCGGAAACGACCTCCGGAAACTCCACAAGCTTTTTCATCAACGCCACTTCTTCGGGCTGGGTCAAGAGTCCGAGATCGGCGTCGGCTGCAGTCGGTAGAGGGTTGCCCTGCTCATCCGCGTGTTTGATAATGTTGCAGATTCTGGCGTGAGCGTACTGCACATAGAAAACCGGATTCTCTTCGGACGTCTGCTTGGCCAGATCCATATCAAAATCCAGCGGACTCTGACTCCGGCGGGCCAGAAAGAAAAACCGCGCCACGTCCACGCCTACCTCATCGATGAGCTCCTCCATCTCGATGATCTTGCCGGCCCGTTTGGACATTTTGACCACTTCGCCCCCGCGCAGCAGGTTCACCTGTTGGATGATGTTCACCTCGAAACTGCCCTCCGGGTAGCCCAGCGCGCGCAGCGCAGCCTTCATCCGATCGATGTAGCCGTGATGATCCGGGCCCCAAAGATCGTACAGCTTGTGAAACCCCCGCTCGTACTTGTCAACGTGGTACGCGATGTCTACCAAGAAATAAGTGGGCTCTCCTTCTCGCGTGATCAGGACGCGGTCTTTTTCATCGCCAAACGCGGATGCTCTGAACCACTGCGCCCCATCCTTTTCGTAGACATGCCCCTTCTGCGAAAGCTTTTCAAAGACCCGCATGTGCGCCTTTTTGTCGCGCAGCTCGCTTTCGCGAAACCAGGTGTCGAATTTCAGGCG
>CAYQOI010000376.1:0-1269 GCA_964419085.1 uncultured Cytophagia bacterium
AGATGCCGCTGGATGTGCAGGTGAGCACAGAGTCAGGTTGCAGACGTTCGTGGTTTGGGACAGTCTTGCGTCCCAGGACTTTCAGCTCCAGGTGAGCGGCGCCGCGACCGACGTCCAAATCGATCCAGACGGTTGGGTGCTCAAAGAGATCGAGCAGGTGCCGACTGCCGTGGCAGAAAACGACGTGCCGGAACAGTTCGTCCTTTTCCAGAATTTCCCCAACCCGTTCAACGCGGGAACCGAGATTACTTACACACTTCCCCGAGGCGGTGTGGTCAAGTTGATTTTGTACAATGTGCTGGGGCAGGAAGTGCGGACGCTGCAGTCCGGCTTTCAACCTGCGGGCCGGTACACGATTAGGTGGGATGGCGTAGGGGCAGACGGACGTCTCCAGCCCAGCGGTGTCTATTTCTACCGCATCAAACTGGACAACACCGCGCTCCCGGTGCGCAAAATGCTACTCTTGAAATAAGGTCATATGTCCTCCTAGTTTTGTTGACGGTCGATTATCTTGACCTGCTTTCCGCCTTTTGAGAAAAACGGCTAAAACGTGCCGCCAAATTGGCGGTCGAGACTGCGATACTGAATGGCTTCGCTGACAAACTCCGGCCGAATCTGCTCTGCTTGTTCCAGGTCTGCGATGGTTCGGGAGACTTTCAGAATGCGGTCGTAGGCGCGGGCCGAGAGTCCCAGCCGGGTGATGGCCATGCGCAGCAGCTCGTGCCCCTGCTCATCTATCCTGCAGTAGGTGCGAATCTCCTTGGACTCCATTCTTGCGTTGCAAAACAGATGCTTGTGGTTGCGAAAGCGTTCGTGCTGAATTGCACGCGCAGCCATAACTCTTTCCCGGATGGCCGCAGAAGGCTCTCCGGTTTTGTCGCTGGAGATTTCTTTGTAGCGCACCGCCGGCACCTCCACATGGATGTCGATCCGGTCCAGCAAAGGCCCGGAGATGCGCGCCAAATACCGCTGGATCTGCGGCGGTGTGCATGAGCACTCGTTGTTCGGGTCGGTGCTGAAACCGCACGGGCAGGGGTTCATGGCCGCCACCAGCATGAATTCAGCCGGGTAGGTGAGGGAGAGCATCGCGCGCGAGATGGTGACCTTGCCGTCTTCCAACGGTTGGCGCAAGACTTCCAGGACGTTCTTTTTGAATTCCGGTAGCTCGTCGAGAAACAGGACACCGTGGTTTGCCAGGCTAACTTCTCCGGGTTTCGGGATTTGTCCCCCGCCGATGAGTCCGGCATCGCTGATGGTGTGATGGGGCGA
>CAYQOI010000376.1:1279-4222 GCA_964419085.1 uncultured Cytophagia bacterium
AAAGGCCGCGTACCCACCAGCGCGGCGTCGTGTGGCAGCAGCCCCGCGACCGAGTGGATCTTTGTGGTCTCCAGTGCTTCTTCGAGGGTCAAGTCCGGGAGAATGGTGGGAAAACGCTTGGCGAGCATGGTTTTGCCGGAGCCTGGCGGCCCCACCATCAGGAGGTTGTGTCCGCCCGCGGCAGCCACTTCCAGCGCCCGCTTGACATGTTCCTGGCCTTTGACATCGGAGAAATCCACCAGGTAGTCTCGGCTTTGAGAGAACACCTGCTCGATATCGACACTGAACGGAAGTGGCTGTTTTCGGCCGTTCAGGATCTCCACCGTTTCTCCCAATGTCGAGACCGGGTAGACTTCGACCTCCTTCGAGATGGCGGCCTCTTTGGCATTGGCCCTGGGAAGGATGAGGCCTCTGTACCCGGCCTGCTTGACGCACAGCGCGATGGGGAGAGCACCGCGGATGGGGCGTAGGCTTCCGTCGAGCGAAAGCTCTCCCAAGATCACGTAGTCTTCGAGGGCTTTAGGATTGACACGCCCGGTGGCAGCCAGGACCCCGACTGCGATGGGCAAGTCGAAGGCTGACCCTTCCTTTTTGATGTCCGCGGGCGCGAGGTTGATGGTGATGCGTTTTTGCGGAAAGGCAAAGCCGGAGTTCTTAATGGCCGCGTTGACCCGCTCCTTGGATTCCCGTACCGCGCCCTCGGGCAGGCCCACGACGGTGAGCGAGGGCAACTGTCCCTCGAGATGTGCCTCAACAACGACGATATATGCGTCGATTCCCAGTACAGCCGCGCTGAGTACTTTTGAGAACATCCTCATTTTGCCGATTGTGCTGCGCTAATTATACAAAAGCCCGTGGATTTTCTCAACAAAAAATTGGGCGAACTCTAAAAATCGGGAACAAGTGAGGGTTTCGGTCGTTTTATTCTAAAATCTGTGCAAGAGAGGGCCGGCGGAGACTTGGTGAGGAAAATAAAGGGTGTAACTGGTAAAAAAGCCTTGACTTTTTGCGGAGGATTCTCGTAAATTAAATTTAAAATTGAGTAACAGTTGACTATGGGTGGGTGTATTCGGGGATAGCACAAGAATAGTCTTTCTTCGTTCTTTGAATTGTAAATCCGTCGAAATGATTTTATTATTTCGACTTTTTTGTTTTTTGGGCATTTCTATTTTTGACACTTGTCTCACTCGGTAACAGATTTCCATCGCTGCACTCTCATTGCTTCACCTTTCAAATGCAGGTAAGGGGACTGCCTGAAAAAAAAGAACCGAAATATCGTTGGCATAAAATTTGTAATTACTAGCAACAAAACGGTGGGCTGGATAGCCACTAAAGGGGCGTGATAGCTTTAGGTATTCACAATTCAAAGTCGATAGTTAAGAAAAGAATTGTTTACAGGCTGTTATATCCAGGACGCCAAGTTTATTTTTTGGAGGTGTAATTAATGGACACCAGAGGTCAAGCCAAGAAATCGTCGTCTTCGAGTAGTCAAGATGGCAAGATCATTTCGATGATTAAGGGGTTGCAGAACGTCGAAGATTTTAAGGAGCTGAATTGGGAGGGGACATTTTCGGATTATCTTAACATCGTGCGGAAGTACCCGAAGGTAACCTGCACGGCGTTCCAACGTTTGTATGACATGATCCTCAGCTATGGCACCGAGGAGTACACGGAATACAAAGAGAAGCTGATCAAGTACAAGTTCTTCGACGACCCCATCGATGGGGGCCGTGACGCGGTTTATGGGCTGGAACGGCCCATCATGAAGCTGGTCAATCTCTTCAAATCCGCGGCAAAGCGGTATGGCACGGAGAAGCGAGTGTTTCTTCTTCACGGTCCTGTAGGAAGCTCGAAGAGCACCATTGTGCGGCTGCTGAAGAAGGGGCTGGAGGCGTATTCCCGGACCCAGGAGGGTGCGCTTTACACGTTTTCGTGGAAAGTGGAAGATGAAAACGGCGTCAGCTACGTCGATTGCCCCATGCATGAAGAACCCCTGCATCTGATTCCGGAAGAGTTCCGCAACGACGTGATCGCTTTGTTGAACGAGGGGAAAGAAGACGATGACCTCATTGAAATCGAAGGGGAACTGTGTCCGTTTTGCCGGCAGACTTTCCAGGAGAAGAGTCACCAATATGGCGGGGACTGGGCCCGCATCATCGAGGATGTGAAAATCAAGCGGCTGTTGCTCTCAGAAAAAGACCGGGTCGGTATCGGGACTTTTCAGCCGAAGGATGAAAAAAACCAGGACTCCACGGAACTCACGGGCGATATCAACTACCGCAAGATCGCGGTCTACGGCTCAGACTCCGACCCGCGAGCGTTTAACTTCGACGGCGAATTGAACATTGCCAATCGCGGCCTGGTGGAGTTCATCGAAGTGCTCAAATTGGATGTGGCTTTTCTTTACGATCTTTTGGGCGCGTCACAGGAGCACAAGATCAAGCCGAAGAAATTCGCGCAAACCGACATCGATGAAGTCATCATCGGCCACACCAACGAGCCGGAATACAAAAAGCTCCAATCCAATGAGTTCATGGAGGCCCTGCGCGACCGCACCGTGAAAATAGATATTCCGTACATCACGCGTCTGTCGGATGAAACGCGAATCTACGAGAAAGATTACAATCAGGAGAAAATCAGGGGCAAACACATCGCGCCACACACGATTGAGCTTGCATCCATGTGGGCCGTGCTGACTCGTCTCGAGGAGCCCAAGAAAGCCCAGCTTACTCTGTTGCAGAAACTCAAGCTGTATGACGGGAAGACGCTTCCGGGTTTCACCGAAGACAATATCAAAGAACTGCGCATGGAGTCAGAGCGGGAAGGAATGGAAGGCATTTCACCCAGATACATTCAAGACAAGATTTCAAACGCGCTGGTCAGCGATGAGAACGGGACCTGCGTCAATCCGTTCATGGTGCTCAACGAACTCGAGGAAGGTTT
>CAYQOI010000377.1:0-4213 GCA_964419085.1 uncultured Cytophagia bacterium
TTTGTGGAGATTGTGCTTCATCTCTGTTGATCTAATCGCAGCGGAGATTTCAGGTCACACCACCTAACCATAAAGCTGAGGATCACCCAAATTAGAAGTTTGCACCAGCGCCCCCTCTCAGTTGGAAACGATGTTCGCCCGCAAATCGCTGCGGCCCAGAGTGTTAAAAGGCGTTTATCAACTTGCTTAGGATCGTTACCAAATTCTGTTAACACCATACTGGTCAAATTCGACGTCTTTACTCAACAGATGCATTTTTTCTTGAATACACTGTGACAGGAGCAGTCTATCGAAAGGATCTCTATGATGAAACGGCAAATTCTCCAATGGGAAAATGTGGTGAGGCTGGATACTGAGAAGTCGAATGTTATTCTTCACTGCGTGCCTATCGATAAATGTTGCAAGTTTTCCTCGAATCGACAACTTGTTCAAACTGATTTTGATTGCCATTTCCCATATGCTCGCTACACTCAAAAATATTTCATTTGAATTATCCAGATAAATTCGTCTAACTCTTTGTGTTAGGATTTCATTATCTTCAATAATCCAAAGAAAAGTGTGTGTGTCGAGTAAGAATCTCATTTAGTGTGGACAATTCACAAATCGACTACTTACGGTCGGTTCCTGGATGCTCGCCTGTCACCCGGGAAGAGTCTTCTCTGCCGCTTAAACCTTGTTTGCCGAAAAGATGCTTCCAGCATGACAGGCAATTTGTGATTATTCAGGTTACACGTAGTCTTTGAAATCATCCAGCGGCAGATCAAAATCAGGCGCTATCTTGAATTTTCCTTTTGCGGTGCCTAATCTCCTTTTTGGCTTAGGATGCTCAATAGAAACAAGCTTCGCAACGGGTTTATTGCCTTTTGCGATTATGATTTCCTCTCCATCTTGGACTTGTTTAATCAATTTGGAAAAATGTGTTTTTGCTTCATGTATATTCACTTGGCGCATAGGAAACCCCATTTAGTCTAATTTGTGACTAAGTTACCGATAGTTTTTGTACAAATCAAGCCTTTTCTTAGCCTGCATTGTTCACAAACCGCCTCGAAGGCAACACAACGATGGCACAAAATCGACCTGGATATTTAGGGCGATTTGCCAAAACGACTTCTTCCTCAATCCGTGAACCCGTCACAAGACAAAAACGCAGCACAGAGCGAGCCCAGCCCATGCCTGCCCCCAAAAAACCAGCCGCGAACACAGAAACTTTGCCGCGTTCTTGCCGTACGTGTAGGCATTGGGTTTTAATCCGGCTTCCCGACAGCTCACGCAAGATTCTCCCGTCACAAACTGTTCGGATGCGGCGACCTGGGGAGCGTTTTCGCACGACTTCACGCATTCACTTTACATTCACAGGAGGTTTCTCATGGGCAGACCCGTAGTGCATTGGGAGTTCTGGTCTCAGGATCCCGAGAAGATTTCGGACTTTTATGCAGCGGTCTTCGATTGGCAAGTCAACCACGTCCCTGAAATGGATTACCGTCTGGTGGAAACCGGAGGCCAGGGCGGGATCAACGGCGGCATCATGAAACCCAAGGAAGGACCGTGGCCCGGCAAGCTGGCGTTTTACATTGACGTGGACAACCTCGAGACCTACTGCGACAAAATCAAGAAAGCCGGCGGCAAGGTCATCGTCGAGCGCGCAGAGGTGCCGGGCGTCGGCGCCTTTTCCTTGTTCGAAGATCCCGACGGACGTGTGCTGGGGCTTTGGCTGCAGAACCCGTCGCAATGATCCCAGCAACCAAAAGGCAGAACCACAAGGATTAGTGCCTGTTAGTCCTCGGCGAAGACGCCTTCAGACCAGCTAACTCCGAACGACCCTGGAGGCTGAGAGGACAGGAATGACCTGTTCCTGCGGATTGCGCGCACATCATCGGCGCGGAGGACGCCGAAGCGCACATGCGGCTTGTGCGCGGATGGGCCGCGGATGTGTGGCAGGCGTCCGCGGTCTATCACGCTCTTGCCAGGGCTTGGCGCGCCCAGCGGAACGGGAAGCCACCGGTAAGAACCAAGGTCGACCTCGCCGGTTGCGCGGCGAAAACCCCGCAGGCTGAGAGACAGCCCCCAAGGACGGCAGCCGCTATTTTCAGTCCTGCACCTCGCGGGCACGTTTGAGCCACTGCCACAGACCGTTCGTCACCTCCTGAGGCAGCCGGTGGCCCAACTGTCGCGCAAGCATGACGATCTGACCGCGATGGTGCGCTTCGTGCGCCACCAGGTAGGCGACAAAGTGAACGATGTCGGCAGGGAGATTCAACCAGGCAACATGGGGGAGAGTACCGCCTCGGGCCACCGCTGTCTCGATGAGCTCGACGATACCCTGGTTGCTTTGCGCCAGCGCCGGAATCAACTCAGCTTGCGTCACGCGGTGGCGATCCACCCGCTGCGGGATCGAAATGCCAGAAGCCTTCCCGAGCATCTTGATCCACATGCATCTGACGTTGTGCACATGGCCCGCTATCATTCGAACGGTTCGCCGGGGCGCGCCCGGCACCTTCATGGGCCAGAGCTCCTCCGCCAGGTTCTCGACCAAAAAGCTCGTGACCCGATTGTTGGTTTGCCAACTGGCCAGCAGGGCCTCTCGAAACTGCGTTTCTTTGCTCATGGCTTCGTGGTTACGGTCGCGCCTCCGCGGCGGGTTTGTCTCGCGAGCAGAAAGACAACCGACAACGTAAGCCTTTTGGCGGACAAAGTAAACAAACGATTCGCCCACGCTGTCCTGGTTCTCCTTCGTCAAGAGAACCGGAGCCTCGAGAATTACGGTACTCTAGCTATGGCTGTGCTTCCCATCGACGGTAAGTGCCCGGTGTAAGATGGTCTTTCCGGTGCCATCGAAGGCGACCAAATCGTATTTTCCCTGCGGCAGGTTTAACTTGACTTGTTCCGCCGGCTTCAAGTAGAAGACCCGGTACGGAATTTTCCCCTCAACGTCATTCCCATCTTGCGTTTCCGATCTGAGAAACAGGTTCAACTGAATCGGGGCATGAGATTCGTTCTTGTAGGAAAAATTGTCATCCGGGTCGGTCTTCCGGTTTACCGCGATATTATTCAAGACCAAAAAGTCGACGCTGTTGAGTCGGTGTTCTTTGAAACTCGCTCCCTCCACCAGACCCAACTCGTGCTCGAAAAGGTTCCGGTAGCGGTTGAGGCCGGTTTGACTGATGGTCAGCGGATCGATATGGTATTTTTCCTTGAAAAGCGCGGCCATCCATTTTCTGTGGCGTTTGGTTTCCTTTTCCAGAATATGGGCGATGCCGGCCAAAACAACCACCTTCGCATCAGGGTCCGCCTTGAATGTCTTGTTGTAGAGATTCTCCGCTTGGGACCGTTCCCGCTCTTTGGGGTTGTCATAGTGGTCGTACGAAACAAACCGGAATCCCAGTTCTTTGGCCTTTCGAATCAGGTGGCCGTAGTTCTGCTCTCTCGTATAAAAGCCCTCCTTCAACGTCGGGAAGGCGTTGGGCTCATTTATCCGCTCATCTGAAAAAAGTGCCTCCAGAGCCAGGGTGTTGAAGCCCAACCGTTCCAATCTAGGCAACAGGTTGAGAACGAACACCCTGTGTTGCGGCATGAAGTGGTTTTCATTGAACATGACGATTTTGTGCCCCCGCGCCGCGTCGACGATCTTGTCGTAAACTTGCGCGTCCCAGGTCGCCTTGTTCTCGATGGTGCTGTAGATGCTGTCCTTCTCGCCCGGCCGCTCGAAGTGACTCAGCAATTCCGAATAATCCGGATGCGTCCCCAAAAACGAGGCATAGGTCAGTTGCATTTGTAATTTCAGCCAGGTGTCCTGGCGGTCAGAGGCCGGGTAATTCTTTATCTCGTTGTACGCCAGGATGAATTTGTTGGAATCCGAGAATTTCCGTGAAAGGTCCAGGACACTTGCAAAAGCCGGGAGTTCATGTTCTTCCGAAGACGCTTTGATAAACGATCTCAAACCATTGTTGCCCAATTCCCTGGCGGAATTGGCAACATGATTGTATTGAAAATAGGGACGTGTTCCTTGTGCGCAAGAACTCAAGGCCAGGGCCACAAAGACGCAAGCAAATCCTCTCATGGGCAAACGACCTCCACAATTCTTAGTTGGACCAGAGCGAAAACAGATAAGTTAGTACCGCGGGGGGATCCCGCCCGCGAGCACCCTCGAAATGCTCAAGTTTTGCAACAACCGAAGCGGGCTAAAATATTCCGTTTGTTAGATGACAGGGTGCTG
>CAYQOI010000378.1:0-4188 GCA_964419085.1 uncultured Cytophagia bacterium
TGCTCCCCGTACAAATGCCCGTGGTCGGAGGTAAGGACAATCAAAGCGTCGTCATAGAGATTCAGTCTTTTCAGCTCTGCCATGAAACGGCCAAAGCTCCGGTCCAGGAAGCTGAGCTTGCAGTCCACCCAATCCAACTTAGCCTGGCGTTGCCAGGGCAGCACGTCTTTTTGACGGTGTACCACTGCCTTCCTGTCGATGGATGCCTGAGCCTTGCGCCAGCGCTGCCAACTAAACCCATATCTCTTTGTGTAGCCATCAGGTAAATAGGCGCAGCCGCCGTGAGCCTCCATCAAATTGACGAAGGCGAAAAATTCCCTGTCCCGGTTCCTTTTGATCCACGCGAGCGCGTTTTTCAGGATATCCGAAGACAATCTGTATTTGTTGATCTGAAGGAAACCCAGGTTTCTGATTTCCGGATAGAGCCGTTTGAAGATCAGACCCCAGTAAAACTGAACGAAATGGCCTGGTCTATCCACAAAGGTGTCGAAACCCTGATCGAATCCGTTGTCGCGATTGAGGTTCGCGTAGTTTGCCAGAAAAGCTCCGGTGGTGTAGCCGTATTCTCGCAAGACCTCGGCAATGGTTGTGTTTTCCGGCGCCAGCGGAAAATTGAACATCTCGTTGTCGGAGTGATGGGCGCCATGTTTGGAGGGGTAGACACCGGTGAGCATGCTGGCATGAGAGGGCACGGTCCAGGGGGCAGCGGAAAAGGCGTTGTTGAAAAGTACGCCGTCGGCGGCAAACCGCGCGATGTTGGGCGTCGTGTTTCTGGAGTAACCGTAAAGCGAGAACTGGTCGCGTCGGGCGGTGTCCATGACAATCCAGATGATATTAGGTCGGCGATGTTCCTGGCTTACCGCGCCCTCTGTGCCGTCCGCATTGGCATATGCCGACAACCTGGGCAAACGCAGAACCGGCGGCACAAGCAAAAACAGCAAAAGGAGGGGTGCAAAAGTGCAGGCGGCTCCCCCCAGGCCGCCCGTTCTCGAACCAACGAAGTCATGCAACGCCGCCACCAGCCAAAGAACCACAACGGGTGAAGCCACCGCGATGAATGTCCAGAACAGAATCGCGACCAGCCCAGAGATTGGAACGGGCCAGACAAAGTAGAAATAATTAAAGTACGCCAGGAACATCGACACCCCAAAGAGCCCTGCAAAGAACCCCGGCGCACTGGCTAAAAGGCCGCGAAGGAGCTGCGACCGCCGCATTCGCGTTGTCAGGGAGATGGTCAACAGCAAGATGAATGCATTCGTCACCAGGCCGCGCAGGCTAAAAAAATCGAACTCCCCCAGCAGCTTGACATTGATGTAAACGAGATTGAGCAGGTAGACCAAAGCCGAGATGTAACGAAACCTGAAGTCGCGAACGCTTTCCTCCACTTCACTCCATCTCGTGCTGACTCCCACCGCTAGCGCAAGCACGGAACAGCCTACCAGATATGCAAAGAAGAAAAACAGCAGGGGGCGCACGCTCATGTCCACGGTGAGCACCCCGAGATAGAAATCCAAAGCACCTAGGAAAAATCCGGTGAGGAGAGCGACTTTGATGCTTTCTCTGATGCGGGTCATCGACTGTTCTTGCCTTAGTGTCCGACCGGCACAGCCTGGTCTGCCGGAGCAGACGCTTTCTCAGCGGGTTGTGCCTCGCCGGCAGTCGGGCGCTCTTCGGCGAAGATGGTCCTCCCTTCCATGTAGCCGGGTCGTTTCACACCGAAAAGGTCCAGCACCGAAGCAGCCACGTCCATCAAAGCTGGTCGGCTCTTCCGGATCTCCCGATTGCAGAAAATCACACCTGGAACCAGCCGGGGGTCGATGCAGTGGTCCCCGCTCCAGGCCTTGATGTTGTCCTCGAAAATGACATCGTCGACCACGCCTGTCGCACCGTTCCACGAGATGCGGTACCCAACATTGTAGCCGCTGATCAGGTCCGGCCCGCTTTCCACGTACGGGCCGTTGTAGATCTTCCGGCTGTCGAACATCTCGGTGATGGCCACCTCGCCGGTTTGCGGATCTTTCAGCCCGGAAAGCTTTCCGATCAATTCCATCTTGAGCTTTTCATATTCTTCCCCGGGCTCGACGATGCCCTGTTTTTCTCGACCTTTTACATTGAGATAGATGCCCGCAAGCCCGAACGCGTACGCACGCGTCCTGGTCCAGTCCACGCCCTGGAAAAACTCGCCGGTAGTTTCTACGCCTTCCTTCAACGTCAGGTACCCGTTCTCTTTCAGCCAGACGTTGAGATTGATGCCCCGCTTGAAAGACTTAAATCCGTGGTCAGAGAGCACGATGAAAACATCGTTTTCGTTCAGCTTTGCCATGGTCCGACCCACCAGGTCATCCATGCGGACGTAGAGTTCTTCCAGCACGTTCTTGTACTTTTCCGTCTCCCGCTGCCGGTTCGCGGGATGGTCGTCGTCCAGCGTGCGGAAGAACATGTGCTGCACCCGGTCCGTCGCGTCGATGACCACGGCACAGACACCCTTCTTGGTCTTCTCCAGCGCGTGGAAGAACTGCTTCTCGCGCTCTTCATGAATCAAGTAGACCTGCTCCAGAAAAGCCTTTTCATCCAATATCCCCTCGTTCAAGGACCACGTATCTTCGGCCAAACCCAGCGTGGCGTATTTGCCCAGAAGCTTCGCCAGATAGACCGAGTAAAAGTACGGATAGGAAATGGGCAGAGCCGGCTTTTCCGGGTCGATATTGATGGGGGTCATGTAGAGCCGGAACTGGGGATTCGCCTCCAGCAGATAAAACCTGGCAATCCCCTGGACTTTGATCCCAAGTCCGGCCTTGAACTTCAGTTCGATCCATTCCGTGTACGCCTTTCTCCTGAGACGATATTTGCGGCCATCCAGAATGAGCTCCACCTCATCGTCGTTCAGAATATTCGCCACGAAGGGGAGCTTCATGGGCTCCTTGTTTTTGGAGAGAGAGTTCTCGGGTCCTTTGATAAACCCTTCGACCCGGTCACCGTTTCTCTGCACGATGGATGTTTCCCCTCCCACCTTGAGCGGATTCACCTGCGAATCGGTGGTGAAGAAGGAGAACGTCCCCTGCGTGCCCCAGAGGTCCGGAGCGCACATGGCGGAAAGCATGGCGCCGTTGAACTTTTCCGGAGGAAAGGTGATGGGGACACGCAAAATGTGGCTGAAAATGCCGTGCTCACCCAAAATCTTCCAAAAGCTCTTGCTCTTGCGCAAGAATCGAACAGACGGTTTGCCCAGCGGAATCTCGTATTTCCCAAGGGAGATCTTGCGCAAAGGCTGTCCTACCTTCGAGGAAGAAAGCTCAGGCAAATAAGAATGGCGGTCTCGGGACAGGAAGTCGAAAATGTTGTGGCGGCCCGGACCGACACCGGTGGAAAACGCCGACCACGCAACCGGTGAAAGCGCGGGATAAGTAGTTTGCAGGTGCGAGTAAGAACCTTGCTCCTGTAGCTTCTTGAGGTTGGGCAATTTGCCTTCACTCATAAGCCGTTCCGTCAGGGTTGGTTCGAGTCCGTCCAACCCCAGGATGACAACCCGGTCGGTTTTGGCGTTGGCCAGAGCTTTACGGCGTTTGAAAAAGCGAAGCAGCACGCGTATAGGCCAGGTCAGGAATGTGAAGAACGCCATAAAAAAGCTGGCAAACAACATGAAGAACGAGGTCAGGAACGCAAAACCAGCTCCGGGGCCGATGTAAGCCCAGGCCGGACGCGCATCCACCAGAAGAACCAAGAGGAAGATAAAAACCAGACCCCAAACGTTGCGTTTCATCGGCTTCTCCGTGTTCTCAAATCCAATCAACCTATCCTTGCTTGCCTGTGGTGAGCGCACCGCACAGTTCGAGCAATTTCTGTACCAGTGCAGCGGAAGCGTGATCAGGCAAGAAACAGCCCGGTCTTGTGTTCGATTCTACTGCAGAGTGTCCCACAATTAAACACCTGTCGGGATCAAGAAATAGCAAAGTCATACATGTGTCGGGGACCGTGCCTCACTCGTTGCCGGTTTGCACCTCCACCCCGGCGGGTGCCTGAGGGGCCTCGATGTCCAGATCGCCGGTCTCGCCGGACATGCTCCAGTTGTTGAAATCGTACCGCAGGCTGCGGCCGTGTTTGGTCACGGTCATGACGTTGTTGTTCCAGTCGACGATTCTGTTTCCCCGATTGTCGATGGTCTCGATCCGGTCAAACGGAAACCTGCAG
>CAYQOI010000379.1:0-4175 GCA_964419085.1 uncultured Cytophagia bacterium
TTTGGCCAGCGCCTGCGACATCTCTGCACAAAACTGCTCCCGGGTCATCTGCTTTCGTGCGAAACCGACGATGCGGGTGCTTTCCGGAAGCAGTTTGTCTTTGTCCAACTGAAACAGAGCCGGGATCAACTTGCGCTTGGTGAGGTCGCCGGAAGCGCCGAAAATAACAATGGCCACCGGAGGTTTTCTTTTCATGTTTGGCCCCTCGATTTTAGGCATCTATTCGGTCTCCCAGTCCGCATGAAACACACCGGGTCGATCCACGCGCTCGAAGGTGTGCGCTCCGAAGAAATCTCGCTGAGCCTGGATGAGATTGGCCGGCAGACGTTCGCTCCGGTAAGCGTCGAAATAGGCCAGCGACGCGCTCATGCCCGGCACCGGCACCCCGCATTCCACCGCCTTCTGCACGACCCGGCGCCAGGCTTCCTGCCGGCTTTCAACCGCGGCTCTGAACTCCTGGTCCAGCAACAAATTCGCCAACTCGGGTTCGCGCCGGTAAGCCCGAGTGATGTCGTTCAGCAGCCGTGCCCGGATGATGCAGCCCGCTCGCCAGATCTTCGCGATGCCGCCCAGGTCTAAATCGTAGCCGTATTCTGTCGAAGCCGCCTTCAAAAGATTCATCCCCTGGGCGTAGGAGCAGATCTTCGAGGCGTAGAGCGCGGCCCGCACGTCATCCACGAAGCCGGCGCCTCCGGCCGGGGGAGCCGGCGCCGGCCCCGTCAGCATCGCGGAAGCCTTGACCCGCTCTTCTTTCATCGATGAAAGAATGCGGCCATCCACGGCCGCGGTGATGGTGGGCACCGCCGCGCCCAGGTCCAGGGCGGTCTGACTGGTCCACTTGCCCGTTCCTTTCTGGCCGGCCTTGTCGAGGATCATCTCCACCAGCGGTTTCCCCGTCTCTTCGTCGGTTTTGGCAAGCACCTTGGCGGTCACCTCGATGAGAAAGGAAGAGAGTTCCTCCTGGTTCCATTGGGCAAAGATATCGTGCAGCTCCCCCGCGGTGAGTCCCAGCGTGCGGCGCAGCAAGTCGTACGCCTCTGCGATCAACTGCATGTCGCCGTACTCGATGCCGTTGTGCACCATCTTGACGAAGTGGCCGGAGCCGCCCGGACCGAGATAGGCCACACACGGCTCTCCATCCTCCTCGGCTTTGGCCGCGACGGCCTGCATGATGGGCTCCACCTCCTTGTAGGCCTCCTTTGAGCCGCCCGGCATGAGGCTCGGACCCCAAAGGGCCCCTTCTTCCCCGCCGGACACGCCCATGCCGAAAAAATGCAGGCCTTTTTCCTGCAACGCCTTCGCGCGGCGTTCGGTGTCGTGAAAATACGAATTGCCCCCGTCGATGATCAGGTCCCCGCGGTCCAGGTGCGGCACAAGTTGCTCGATGGTGGCATCCACGGGTGCCCCGGCTTTGACCAACAGCATGATCTTGCGCGGTCGCTCCAAAGCCTGGGCGAATTCTTCCATCGAGTACGTTCCAACGATGTTCTTCCCGGCCGCGGGACCGGCAAGATAGGCTTTCGTTTTCTCCGGTGAGCGATTGTAGACCGCCACCCCGAAGCCGTTGCGTTCGACGTTCAACACAAAATTCTGTCCCATCACACCCAACCCGATCAAACCGAACTGCTGCTTGCTCATTTTTTTTCCTTTGCGTTTGAGATTTTCTTGTGCGGCAACGCTCCAGCGGCTTCCGCGTCCAACAGCCAGTGCACGGCGCCGTGCTGGGGCAAAACCAACGACGCGGGGAGATCTCGCGTGGGATGGTCCAGTGTCAGGATGCGCTGCACGATCGGAGCCTTTTGTTTGCCCGCGACCAGAAAAACCACCTCGTGCGCCGCGTTCAGCACCGGCAGCGTGAGCGTCACCCGCCAGATGTTGAGCGCAGGGACGAAGACTTCCACCGCCAGTCGCGTCTCTTCTTGCACTGCGCTGGTACCGGGAAAGAGCGAGGCCGTGTGCCCGTCCGCGCCCACCCCCAGCAGAATCATGTCGAACCGAGGGTGTTCAGCCGCAAATTTCTCCCGCAGCAGGTCGGCGTATTCAGCCGCGGCGATAGAGGGGGCCACCTCCCCGCGGATGCGGTTGACGTTTTCCGCGGGGAGCGGCACGGCGTGCAGTAACGACTCCTTCACCATGCGGTAGTTGCTGTCGGGATGGTCCGCAGGGACGCAGCGCTCATCGCCCCAGAAAAGCTGAACCTTCTCCCAGTCCATTTCACTGCGGTACGGCTCCCTGGCCAACAGGGTGTAGAGGTCTTTGGGGGTTTGTCCGCCGGCCAGGGCGAGGGTGAAGGTGCCGCGCTTGCGGATGGCCTTTCCCGCCTGCGCGGTGAGGAACTCGGCTGCGCCGCGGGCAAGCTCAGCCCTGGAAGCAAAAACCTGAATATCCCTTTTCATCGACAGTCGATCAGATCAAATCCGCAACGTGGCGCAAATCCGCCGCAGGGTCGGTCCCGAGATGCAATCTGAGCACCTTTCGGCCGGCATCCAGCAGCGCCTGCCGGTCGCCCAGCGCCTGTGCCGTTTTCAGCACCCCAAAGCTCATGCTCGACTCCGGCCTACCGGCTTCGTCGGGGATGGCGGCGTCTTTGGGCATCTCCGCAGTAAACTGAATGAACAGCCCGTTGCCCCCGTCTCCCTTGTGCAGTTGGCCGGTGGAATGGAGAAAGCGCGGGCCGTAACCCACAGTCGTGGCCACGCGCAGCCGGTCACGAATCTTCAGGCGCAACGCCTGTAACGCGGCGCTTACCTCCGAGGACGGCTGAACATAGGCCTGCAGCGCCACATAGCTGCGGCCCGTCTGCGCCTCCCGCAAAAACACCTGCAGCGCGGCCTCGAGGTCCTCAGCCGAGAATGCGGAATAGACTTTGATGCCTCCGTCTTCCAGAGAAGGCGTGAGCTCGGGCAGCGCACCCGTCTTCTGGAATTCAGCCACCATCTTGCGGGCGAGAACCTTAGCTGACTCGACGTTCGGTTGATCGAACGGATTGATGCCCAGGATGTGGCCCGCGACGCTGGTAGCGAACTCCCAGCGAAAAAACTCCGCGCCGAGATCGTAGCCATCGCGCAGGGTCAGCCGCACCACGGGGTGGCCCGCGGCTGCCAGCGCCTCGACTTTTTCGTCTTGTGCCGTATCGCCTTCCAGCCGCAACTGTACGAACAGCCTGTCCTCTCCGTACACCTCGGGCTGACCCAGAGTTTCTCCATCTACCGGCAGGATGCCCTTGCCCTCTTTGCCGGTACTCTCCGCGATGAGTTGTTCCACCCAGGCGCCGAAATGCGCCAGCGCAGGAGATGCGACCAGGGTCAGCTTGTCGCGACCGCGCGCCGCGGCTTCGCCCATGATGGCGCCCAACCGCGCGCCAGGATTTTCCGCAGGATTCTCGAATTTGCAGCGTTCCGCCATCTTCTGGCCGCGGTCCAGCAACCGGGCGAGGTCCAGGCCGAGCAGCGCGGCAGGCACCAGTCCGAAATAGGACAAGACCGAGAACCGGCCACCGATATTGGGGTCATTCAAAAAGCACCGGCGAAATCCTCGTTCCGCGGCAATCGCTTCGAGCTTGCTGCCCGGGTCGGTGATGGCGACGAAGTGCTTGCCAACCTCCTCGCCGCCCAGTTTTTCCAGCGCGAGATTGTAAAAAAACTTGAAAAAGGAGAGCGTCTCCACAGTGCCGCCTGACTTGGTGGAAACGATGAACAGCGTTTGGGCCGGCTCGAACCGCTCGGCAAATTCCAGCACAGCACCCGGGTCGGTGCTGTCCAGCACCGCGAGGTCCAGAAACCCGGATTCCACGCCGAAGACCACGCGAAAGACCTCCGGCGCCAGGCTGGAACCGCCCATGCCCAGCAGCAGCGCCTGCGTGTACCCCTCGGCCCTGATGGCCTCCGCAAAAGCCTGAAGCTCGGACAACTTCGGACGCATGGTTTCGATGCTGTGCAACCAGCCCAAGCGATTATCGATTTCCGTGGGTTCGGGTTGCCACACGGTATGATCGTGCGTCCAAATGCGCTGAACGATCTGATTCGAAGCGAGGTCCTGCAACCTAGACGCCACCCGGTCCTCCAGTGCACCGAGCCGGGTCTCAAAAGACGCCTCCTGATTTTGAGTGGAAGATGACAAGGTAAACTCCTTACTCCATTTGTTTGTGACGGGCGCTTTGGCGGAAAAGACACGCC
>CAYQOI010000380.1:0-4158 GCA_964419085.1 uncultured Cytophagia bacterium
GGATGGCTGTCGCGATTTGTAGAAAAGATGCGACGGGAGCCCGTGCTGTCGAACCGGGAAGTCCTGTTCGTGGGGGTGGTGTTTGCCGTGCTGTTTAGGTTGACGCTTCTCTTTACCGAGCCGACCCTCTCGGACGACATCTACCGCTATGTGTGGGACGGCAAGGTGGCCTCGGCCGGAATCAACCCGTTCCGCTACGCGCCAAACGCGTCTGAGCTTCAAACGCTGCGCGATGAGACGATTTATCCGGGCATCAATCACAAAGAGATCCCCACCATCTACCCACCCGTGAGCCAGCTTATTTTCTGGGCGCTCTACCAGTTCAACCCCACGGTGCGGGCCTTCAAGGCGGCCTTTGTGGGGCTGGATTTGCTCGCCGCGGTGGTGCTGTTTTTCATTCTGAAGGCGCTGGCCCTGAGCCCCCGCCGGCTCCTGCTCTATCTGTGGAACCCCCTCATCATCATCGAGTTTGCCGGAAGCGGCCACTCCGACGTCATCGGGATTCTCTTCCTCCTTCTGTCTCTGCTGCTGTTGCTCTCAGGACGGGTTCTCTGGTCGACGGTCTCGCTGGTGCTTTCGTTTCTCACGAAGTTCATCGCAGTGCTTTTCCTGCCGGTGGTGGCGCTTTTCAAGAAAGAGAATCGCATGCTGGTGGGATTGAGCTTCACTGTGCTGGTGGCGGCGCTTTACCTGCCGTATGCCGATGTAGGCATGCGTCTGTTCAAGGGACTCGGCGCCTACGCGGACAAATGGCAGTTCAACAGCTCGCTTTTTGCCCTGCTCTTCACCGGGGTGAAAGCCGTCTTGCCGCGCAGCTGGGTGGTGCGCTTGATGATCGAGCCGTACGGCATGTCCGCGGATGCCGCCACGCTCGCCTCGCGCACAACCGACCTTGCGCTTTTGGTCAGCAAGGGGGTGGTGGCGCTGGTTTTCGCTGGCATCTTTCTGACCTATGTGGTGAGGCTGAAGAAAGACATCGTCCGAGAAGGGGAGGTCTGGGTGTTCAGGCTGGGCCTCATCCTGCTGGGAACGTTTTTTTTGCTCACCCCCACGGTGTATCCGTGGTACCTCACCTGGCTGGTGGCCTTTTTCGCGGTCGCGCCGAGCCGCGCCTGGGTGCTGCTCACCGGGTTGGTGGGGCTGGCTTACTGGGTCCACATCGATTTTGCCAGGACGGGCCGCTGGGAAGTCCCAGCCTTCATCAAGTATCTGGAGTACCTGCCCTTTTTCGCGTTGCTCCTGTTTGACGACCTCAGGATTCGCCTGCGGCGATTCCGGGCGCCGACAGTCAGATTAGAATTCCGGCAATCGTCGCGGTGAGCCACGACGCCAGGGCGCCGGCGATCATCGCTTTGAGGCCGAGCTTGGCCAAATCGTGCTTGCGGCTGGGCGCGATGCCGCCGATGCCGCCGATCTGAATGGCGATGGAGCTGAAATTGGCAAAGCCGCACAGCGCGTAGGTGGCGATGGTAAAAGTGCGAGGCGAGAGCTGGTCGTGCCACTGTCCCAATTGCACGAACGCGACAAATTCGTTGATGGAGATCTTGGTTCCCAGCAGATAGCCGAACTTCAGGACGTCACCGGTTTCCACGCCCATCAGCAGCGCCAGCGGTGCGAAGGCGTAGCCCAGCAGTTTCTTCAGGCTCAGGTCTGCGATGCCAAAGAGGCCGCCGAGTTTCAGCAGCCCGTAGTCGAACATGGCGATAAACGCGATGAAGGCCAGCAGCATCGCGCCGACATTCAAGGCGAGCTTTAACCCATCGGCGGCGCCCGAGGCCGCCGCGTCCACTACGTTGGTGGTGGTTTTCTCCAGACCGATTTTCAGGTCCCCTTTGGTTTTGGGCTCGCCCACTTCCGGAAACACGAGTTTGGCCATGACCAGCGCGGCCGGCGCGGACATCACGCTGGCGGCCATCAGGTGGCCGGCGTCGGCGCCGAAGCGCACGTAGGCCGCCATGACGCCCCCCGCGATGGTCGCGAAGCCGCCGGTCATGACAGCCATCAGTTCAGACATCGTCATGTCGGCAACAAACGGTTTCACCACCAGCGGCGCCTCGGTTTGTCCGACGAAAATGTTCGAGGCCACCGACAGGCTTTCTGCACCGCTTGTTCCCATAAATTTGGCCATTACCCAGGCCACCGCCTTTACAATCTTTTGCATGATGCCCAGATGGTAGAGAATGGACATCAGCGAGGCAAAGAAAATGATCGTGGGGAGCACGTGGATGGCGAACACCACCCCGATATTGATGAACTGGCTGGAGGCCGGGTCCCAGATCTGATACGGCCCGCCGCCGCCGATTCCCTTGACGATGTCCGGGTCGCCGCGGTAGAGCGTGCCAAACAGGAACGCCGCGCCCGCGTCGGTAAAGCTCAACAGCTTTGTGATGGCGGCCTTGGCGTAGAAGAAGAGCGCCTTGCCCGGCGTCGTCTTTAAGATGAGCAGCGCAAAGATGAATTGCATAAGCAGCCCCCACCCCACAACCCGGTAGTTGATCTGTCGTTTGTTGTTCGACATCAGCCACGCAATACCCAGAAGCACAAAACATCCGACCAAGCTGACCAAGTGTCTCATATCGATTTTCCCTCCGAATTTGAGCTGGTGTTAGTCCGCGGGTGGCTCGAAGCAGTTGCGACATCGGGCCTCGTAAATATCGGTCGCGCCGACGATGACGCGGTCTTTGTCTTTCGTGATGCGTTGCGTGCGGTTGGCAGGGTTGCCGCATTTGACGCAGATGGCGAGCGTTTTGGTGATGATCTCGGCGATGGCCAGGATCTGCGGCATGGGTTCAAACGGTTGACCGCGGTAGTCCTGGTCCAGACCCGCCACGATCACCCGTTTTCCCTGTCCCGCCAACTCTTCACAAACCTCGACCAGTTCTGGACCGAAGAACTGCCCTTCGTCGATGCCGACGACCTTTGCCTCCTGCGATTGGGCCAGAATCTCGTACGCGTTTTCCACCGGAATCGACGGGATGCGCTGCTCGCTGTGCGAAACGATGTGCTCGGACGAGTAGCGGGTGTCGATTTTGGGCTTGAAGATCGCGACCTTCTGGCGTGCGATCTCGGCCCGGCGCAAGCGGCGGATCAGTTCCTCGGATTTGCCGCTGAACATGCTGCCGGTGATCACCTCGATCCATCCAAGGTCTTTGGAAACGACATTTAGCATAGACAAATTCTCCCAAATGGTGCAACGGGATGGCGGTGGCTTATTCCCTCTCCCGCAACAGCGCTTCGATCTTGGTTTTGAGGAGGTCGATGGCGACCCAGTTGTGACCGCCTTCGGGAATGATGATGTCGGCGTAGCGTTTCGACGGTTCCACAAATTGCAGATGCATGGGTCGGACGCTCTCCTCGTACTGCTTGATCACCGATTCCATGGACCGGCCGCGTTCCAGAATGTCTCGGCGCAGACGCCGGATGATCCGGATGTCCGGGTCGGTATCCACGTACACCTTGATGTCCATCATCTCCCGAAGCCTGGGATTGTCCAGAATCAGGATGCCTTCGAGGACGACGATGGCATGTGGGCCGATGTGTTTGGTCTCCTCGGTGCGGGTGTGGGTCACAAAATTGTACACGGGCTGTTCGATGGCCTTGCCGTCCAGCAGGGCTTGCACCTGGTCGATGAGCAGGTCCGAATCGATGGCATCCGGATGGTCGAAATTCTGCCTGTGGCGCTCTTCGGGCGGTAGGTGGCTAAGATCTCTGTAGTAGGAGTCCTGAGCGATCACCACCACCTGGTTCGAACCCAGGTCCGAATAGATGGTTTCGGCTACCAGGGTTTTACCGGAACCCGAGCCTCCCGCGATGCCGATGAGAATGCCCCTCTTGCTCATTTACTCCTCCTGTTTCTTTCCCGGCAGGAAGTGGCGGTCAAAGGCTTCCGGAAGAAGTTCTGCGATGGACGTTTCCCTGGTCTCCCCCCTGGAATTGAGCAACAACACGGACAGGTCCGGGGCGAATTCGGAGAGCACCTGACGGCAGGCGCCGCACGGTGGGCAAAAAGCCTCCGCGTTTGTAGCGATGGCGATTTTTTTGAACTCGGTTTCCCCCTCGGAGACGGCTTTAAACACCGCGACCCGCTCAGCACAGATGGTCAGGCTGTAGGAGCTGTTCTCGATGTTGCAGCCGGTGTATATTTTGCCAGAGGCGGTT
>CAYQOI010000381.1:0-4154 GCA_964419085.1 uncultured Cytophagia bacterium
GAAGGTGCGTCAGATCGTGAAGGAGCTGGCTTTGCATAAGACCAAAGCCCGCAGCGGTCGTAAAGAGGCCAAGCTGCGTTTGCGGCAGCAGCTCGACCTGCAGTCCAAACGGTTGAAGCTGCAAGTCGCACAATGAGTTTGACACCGCGCGCGGATTTGGAGCGGGGGGCTTGCCCCGA
This sequence comes from uncultured Cytophagia bacterium, assembly GCA_964419085.1. Lineage (GTDB taxonomy): Bacteria > Zhuqueibacterota > Zhuqueibacteria > Oceanimicrobiales > Oceanimicrobiaceae > CAYQOI01. Next base: position 180 of record CAYQOI010000381.1, read on the forward strand.
ACCGTCGAGGCGCGCACAGAACCCCGTTTTTCATCTTTTTAGAGGGATGCAATCATGAAAAAAATTATCTTCAAACTTTCGGCCTGGTTTGCGGTCATCTATCTGTTTGCGTCGGTGCCTTCCGGTCAGGCCACCACGCTGGTCCATCGCAACCTGGCTTCATTGGTGGCGAGCGCGGACCGGATCTTTGTGGGCCGGTGTGTCTCCGTGCAGGAAGGAGAACTGAAATTCCCCAGCGGCAGCATTCTCTACACCGAGTACACGTTCCAGGTGCTGGACCGCATCAAAGGCAATGTGGTGGGGGAAGTAAAGGTGCGGCAACTCGGGTTGACGAAGCCGCGGCAAATCAACGAAACCACTGCATTGGTGGACCGGGTGGTGGGTATGCCGGTCTATCGTGAGAATGGTGAATATCTGCTCTTTTTGAACAAAGACAGCCGGCTCGGGCTGACCACGCCTGTGGGCCTGTTTCAAGGTGCGTTTTCCATCGCTCGCGATGAAAATGGCCGGGATTTCGCGGTAAACGGCAATTTCAACCGGGGGCTCTTCAAGGGCATGTCGCCGGAGAAGCCCGCGGTGGCCGGCCTCAGCGTTTCGGAAAAGAGTTTGCTGCGCAAAAAGAAAGGGCCGGTTCATCTCGATTCTTTGATCTCCCTGGTGCGAAAGCTCGCACAGAAGAATTAAGCCCGACGTTCAGGGCCTGAATTTGTGATGTGCCAGGCTGCACGGACAAACAGGATGCGGTAGGTTGCAGTCTGAGATTTTCAAACATTCTTATTTTGGAGAACATTCATGAATCGACGCAAAAAGTTTGTACTCACGTTTCTGACAACGCTCGTGGTTTTGGCGTTGTCCTTCGGGCTGATCTATGCCGGTGGCTTTCTCATTGTCACCAACACCGGCGTGCCCTACAAATGGGATCCGGCCCAACCTGTGCCCTATAATCCCGACCAGGGGATGCTCGGGGTGCTGACCAACGCGCAGGCGGTCCAGTTGGTGGATGACAACGTGAAGCTGTGGGACAATCAGCACATTCCCACCAGCAGCCTTTCCTTTACCAACGCAGGCAGCCTGCCCATCGATGTGCAGACCGCGGCGGATTTCGCCCAGTTCGATAGCAAAAATGACTCCATTAATCCGGTCATTTTCGATGTGGACGGCAGCCTGCTCGACGACCTGGGTTTTGACCCGGGGGTTCTGGGATTTGCCAGCGTGGAGTTTATTCGAACCATCGCGCCATTCTATATTTTGGAAGGGAAGGCGGTGCTCAACGGCAACTGGATCGACGGCGACTCCACCGACGGCGTGGAAACAACCGTGGAGGTCATGGGTTCGACTCTTACGCATGAAATAGGGCATTATTTGAACCTGGACCATACGCAAGTCAACGGCCAGTTTTTCATCGGTGATGACGATGACCCCGGTTTTGTCACCTACGGGGACCCGACCCCGCAGTCCACAAACCTGATGTTCCCGTTCTTTCTTGGGTTGCCGGGAGAACCCACCGCGCCCAACACCGACGACATCCAGACCATTTCCGCGCTTTATCCTGCCGGCGGGTTTCCGGCGGCCTTTGGGACCATCGAGGGAAGCGTTTTTGAGAGCGACGGGACGACGCCCTTTGCCGGCGCGGATGTGATCGCGCGAAATGTGACAGATCCATTTGGGGACGCAGTCTCGCGCGTCTCAGGGGCGTTGTTCAACCCTGGTGCGCAGTTTCCCACCGGCGGCTCACCCGATCCGGCGCTGGAGGGCCAGTACGAGTTGCCCGGGCTGAGCCCCGGAGCGAGCTACACGGTGGAGATCGTGCAGGTGAACCAGCGCTTCACCGGTGGCTCAAGCGTGGGTCCCATCGATCCGCCCGCGATCCTGCCGAGCTTCGAGGAGTTTTGGAATGGCGCGTCCGAAGGCGCAACCACCGCGGACAACCCGCTGGATGCCCAGAATGTGGTGCCGTCAAACACGGCGTCGGGGATCGATTTCATCATCAACCGCGCGCGCAAGTTTCAGCTTGCCAAATTCGATGGCAGTTCGGAGTTTGTGGCGAGCATCCAGTCGCTGACTACCTCTTTTGACACCCCTAACGGCGCCAATGACTACGCCGCGGTGCGCTACTCCATTCCGGCCAGCATTTCGCCGCCGTTTACCATCACCATGGGCACGTTTTTCAACAACGACGACCAGACCTCGTGGCCGCGGGTTCTTCTGACCGCGGCAAACAGTTCCGGCCAGCCGGATCTGCAGAACCCGCTCGCCGAAGTCAACGGGGTCACCGGGCCGGCGCTCGGCCAGACCCGGGTGACCTTCGACGTGACGCGCAACAACATGGACGACGTGTTCATGGTGGTGCAGTTTCCTCAGGGCCAGATGATCTCGGACGTGGGTAGCGGTGGCGGACCCGCGCTGGGTGGCGACGGCTCCTTCTCATTCGGGTTCATCCCGGGCAATCTGTTCTCCACCGATGGGGTGACCTTCGATGAGACCATCAACACGCTGGGCAGCGGGAGCGTCGGGGCGCTGAACTGGGATTTCGGAATTGAGATCGTGACCGAAAACTTTGCTCCCGATCCGTTGGAACCCAACGGGACCAAGGGGACCGCGACCCCAATCAGCTTCGGCGAAAGCAAAAAAGGCTCCATCGATCCTCCGGGTGAGCTGGATTTCTTCACGTTTACCGGTTCGGCCGGAGATGTGATTCAGGCCGATATCTCCGCCGTCACACTGGGGTCGATGCTCGACGGCATCCTGACGCTGGTCGATATCAACGGCGATACGCTGGCGCGGCAGGATGATGAGTTCGGCTTTCCTGCGATAGACCCGAAGCTGCAGGCGGTTTTGCCGGCAGATGGAACTTATTTCATCATTGTGGACAGCTTCGACAACGCGGAGGACAACAACCCGGTGGGCGGGCCTGATTTCTTCTATGAGCTGGAGCTGAACACCTTTACCCCACCGTTCGAACCAAACGACGCCACGGCTCAGGCCACGCCGTTGGCGCCGCCGCAACCCATCGACGCGGCCATAGACGTCACTGGCGACATCGATTTCTTTTCTTTCACCGCGGGCGAGGGAGAATTTCTGACCGCGCAACTGGAGCTGCAGGGGCAGGCGCCTCTCGATGCCGATTTGGGTTCGGCTCTAGATCCGGTTTTGACGCTTTTCGACACCGATGGCTCCACCGTTCTCGCCACCAGGAACGCGACCTCGTTGCAGTTTGCCCTGCCCGCCGCGGGCACCTACTTTATCGCGGTGACGGATATGGACGGCAATGGCGGCCCGGATTTCTTCTACCGCATCAGCGTCGACTTGCAGCAATCCGCGCTGCTGCCTCCCACCGACCTCACGGCCACCGGAGGCAAGGACAAAGTCGATCTGAGTTGGCAGGCGCCGCAGTTGGGCACCACCGCCGCCACTATCGATGCCGTGGCCGTGATCGATGAAGTGGAACCCAACAACACGCCGGACCAGGCGCAGGTGCTGGAAGGCTCGACGCCCCTGGACGTGAACGGCAATGCCGAAGTCTCCGACGTGGGCGGCGTCACCATCACGTTCCAGGATAATTCGCAGGATGACATCGAAGATCTGTTCAAAGTCACCCTGCAGACACCCGGGATCAATCTCAAACTCACGGGGCTGCAGGCGGACCTGGATCTCTACATCATCGATCTAGGCGTGACACAAATCCTGGGACAATCCGGCAGTTCGGGGACCACCGACGAGGAGATCAACGATCCCACCCTCGCTGCCGGAACCTATCTGGTGGGCGTGACGATCTTCGATCCGTCGCCCGGCCAGAATACGTCACCGTACACGTTGACGGTCACAGGGGACTTGCCCGGCGGCGGCCCGGTGCTGCAGTCGTTCAATATCTACCGGTCGCAGACACCCGGCGCACAGCAGAATGGGGGTCTCATTCAAAACGTCGATGCCAGCACCACGACGTTTACCGACTCCCCGCTGCCCCCTGGAACGTTC
>CAYQOI010000382.1:0-4153 GCA_964419085.1 uncultured Cytophagia bacterium
GTCCTGAAGAATTCTGGCCGCCTCTCCTTCTGCCCGCAGCTCTGCGGCACGCTTTTCGGCTTCCGAGGGAACGACCACCTCGGCCTCGTATTTCTTGCGATTGAGCCGGACGCGTGCGTCTTCCAGCTTCTGCTCTTCCTCCACCTTGGCGATGTCGCCGGCCACGCGCGCTCTTTGCTCGCTGCGGTTGCTCTCCGCTGCAAGTTCGGCCTGATGCACCTTGAGCTTGTTTTCCGCGTCCGCGATCACCATTTCCGCCTCGGCTTCCGCGACGCTACCCTTGCGTTTCTGCTCGGCTGCCACGATCTTCGCCTCGGCCTCGGCCGTGGCTTCGGCGATGCGCGCGTTTTTCATCACCTCCGCGTTCTTCTTCCGCCCGATCGCGTCGAGATAGCCCTGGTCGTCTGAAATGTTTTGAATCTTCACGAAATCCAGCACCAGGCCCAGGCGACGCAAGTCGTTGCGCGCCTCCTCCGCGACACGTTCCGCCAGCGCCAGACGCTCAGCGTTGGCGTCTTCCGGCGTCATCGTAGCGAGCACTCCCCGCAGGCTTCCCTCGATGGTCTCTTTGGCCACCTGCGCGACCTCGTTGAGATTCTTTCCCAGAAAGCGCTCGATCGCGTTGCCCAGGCCTTCCTTCTCGCTCCCCGCGATTTTGATGTTCGCCTGCCCCTCTACGTTGATGGGAATCATGCCCTGGCTCAACGCGTTGGAGATTCTGATCTCGATGGGCATGGTGGTGAGAGACAAGCGTTTGACCGACTCGACGATGGGGAGCTTGAAGCCGCGGCCTCCTTTGATCACCCGGTAGCCCACCACCGTGCCGTCGGGCTGCTTGCGCCGACGACCCGAAATGATCAAGACCTCGTTGGGTTCACAGATCACGAGATTGGTCTTGATAAAAACGATCACCAGCATGATCAGGACTGCCCCCAGTCCGATCCCGATGCCAATCAACTGACTCATGCGTACCTCCTCTGCAAATGCGGATTAAACGTATCCCGATTACAAATCATCATAAAGCACAAACACGTTTACCGGTCGGTGAGCGGAGCCGAAACGACCAAGTGCCGATTACACATCGTAGTAAAGCGCGAACTCCCCGGGATGGGGCCGCAGCCTGATGTAGTCGATTTCACGCGCGCGCTTGAACTCCACCCACACCTCGATGAGGTCGCGGGTGAAGACGTCGCCTCTGAGCAGGAAATCGTGGTCCGCTTCCAGCGCATCGATGGCTTCGGCCAGGGAACCCGGCGTGCTTTTGATCTCCGGGCCGCGGTCGTGCGCCAGCTCGTAGATGTCCTCATCGATGGGCTCCGGCGGTTGAATGCGCTTTTCGATTCCATCCACCCCTGCCATCAGGATGGCTGCGAAGGCCAGATACGGATTGCACGACGGGTCCGGCGTGCGAAACTCGATGCGTTTGGCCTTTTCGCTGCCCGAGTACATGGGAATGCGCACACACGCGCTGCGGTTGCGCCGGGAGTAGATGAGATTGATGGGCGCTTCGTACCCCGGCACCAGGCGGCGATAGGAATTGGTCGTCGGTGCACAAAACGCGCAGAGCGCCGGGGCGTGATGCAGCAGCCCGCCGATAAAGTGCACCGCAGTGTCGCTCAACTCCGCGTAGCGGCCGGCCTGGTAGAACAGGTTCCGGCCGTGCTTCCACAAACTGACGTGTACATGCATGCCGGAGCCGTTGTCCCGAAACAGCGGCTTGGGCATGAACGTCACGGTTTTGTCGTAACGCCGCGCGACATTCTTGACCACGTACTTGTACTTGAGCGATTGGTCCGCGACGTTCACCATCGTGTTGAAGCGAATGTCGATTTCGGCCTGCCCCCCTGACGCGACCTCATGGTGATGCGCTTCGGCCTCAACGCCCACCGACCGCAGCACGCTCACCATCTTTGAACGCAGGTTTTGGTAGCTGTCCATGGGCGGCACGGGAAAGTAGCCCTCCTTGTGGCGGGGCTTGTAGCCCAGGTTCGGCCGCTCCTCCCGTCCCGTGTTCCAGGCCCCTTCGCGAGAGTCCAGAAAGTAGTACCCCTCGTTGGTGGTTTGGTCGTAGCGCACGTCGTCGAAAATGAAAAACTCCAGCTCCGGCCCGAAGAAGCAGGTGTCGGCGAGACCGTTGGTCGCGACGTAGCGCTCGGCGCGCTGCGCCACCGCCCGGGCATCGCGCGAATAGATCTTGTGCGTCTGCGGGTCTTTGATGTTGCAGAGAAACGAGAGCGTGGGCTCATCCATGAAGGGGTCCAAGAACATGGTGCTGCGGTCCGGCACGATGAGCATATCGCTTTCGTGGATGCGCTGAAATCCCCGAATGGAGGAGCCGTCGAAGCCGATGCCGTCGATGAAAATGCGCTCGTCAAACACTTCGATGGGGATGGTCATGTGCTGGAGAATGCCCGGCAGGTCCACAAACTTGAGGTCGATGAATCGAATCTCCCTCTCTTTAACCGTGCGCGCCACTTCGCGAGTGGTGACCCCGTTGGTGTAAACGTCGTTCATATTTCGATCCTCTCGTTGAAGATTTTTCAGAAAGCTTTAGCCGATGGCCTGAGGGCCGCGTTCGCCGGTTCGGATGCGCACACACTCCTGCAAGTCCGTGACAAAGATCTTGCCGTCGCCCACATTGTTGGTGCGCGCCCCTTTGATGATGGCCGCGATGGTGGGTTCCACAAAATCCTCGTTCACCGCGATCTCCAGGCGCACTTTCTTCAGCAGCGAGACCTCGTGTACCACCCCGCGGTAGGTTTCGGTGTAGCGCTTTTCCTCGCCGCAACCCAGTGCGTTGGACACCGTGATCTTGTAGACCTGCGCATCGAACAGCGATTGTTTCACCGCGGGGAGTTGGTGCGGTTGAATGATCGCCACAATCAGTTTCATTTTTGCTTCTTCCTCAGCTTTGGATTAAAGGCTATTCCGTCATGAAAATCTGAAAGCCGCTGTACGACTCCATGCCGTGTTCGCCGATGTCGAGCCCGCGCAGCTCCTCCACTTCAGAGACGCGCAGCCCCACCAACGCGTCGATGGTTTTGAACACCAGCCACATCGCGGCAAACACAAACGCGACGATGACGCCGACGCCGAGTCCCTGAATGCCCAATTGAACAAAGCCGCCGCCGTAGAACAGCCCATCGTGCGGCGCGCCCAGCGCAGCCTGCCCGAACAGTCCCACAGACAGCGCGCCCCAGACGCCGTTGAGGCCGTGCACCGGCACTGCGCCCACCGGGTCGTCCACCCGCAAGTGGTCCAGCCACTGCACACCAAAAATACAAAGAATGCCTGCGATGATGCCGATGTAGATGGCGTTGCCCGGCGAAACCACCGAACACGGTGCGGTGATCGCGACCAGGCCCGCGAGCGCACCGTTGAGCGTGAGCGCGACATCCGGTTTGCCGAAACGCGCCCAGGCCGTAAACATGGCCGCGATCGCGCCGGTGGCGGCAGCCATGTTGGTGTTGATCACGATGCGAGACACCAGCGCAGGATCATCGAACCCGAGGGTTGAGCCGGGATTGAAGCCAAACCAGCCAAACCAGAGGATGAAGACACCCAGCGACACCAGGGGCATGTTGTGCCCGGCGATAAAATTGGGCGAGCCATCGAGATTGAACTTCCCCGTGCGCGGCTTCAGCAGGATCGTGCCCACCAGCGCAGCCACCCCGCCCAGCGCGTGCACCACTGAGGAGCCGGCGAAATCGTAAAAATTCAGCTTCGCCAGCCAGCCGCCGCCCCACACCCAGTGTCCCACCAGGGGATAGACCAGCGCGGAGATGACAAAAGAGTACATGAGATACGCGACGAAGCGCATGCGTTCCGCCATCCCTCCCGCAACGATGGTGGCCGCGGCGCCGCAAAAGGCCGCCTGAAACATCCAAAAGGCGTAGAGCGGCAATTGGTTGGGTGACTGCGCGTCGATGAGGAACCAGCCTCTCGTGCCGAACAACGGCTCGGTGCCGCCAAACATCAGTGCGTAGCCGAACACGAAAAATCCCAGCGAGGCCATGCAAAAATCCAGCATGTTCTTCATCAGGATGTTGCCGGCATTTTTCGCCCGGATGAGCCCCGCTTCCACCATGCCGAAGCCCGCCTGCATGAAAAACACCAGGAAGGCGGCCAGCAACACCCACAGGGTGTTCAACGC
>CAYQOI010000383.1:0-4140 GCA_964419085.1 uncultured Cytophagia bacterium
ATCCAGGGAGAACCGAAAAAGCTCAACGGGAAGGTTGTCCGGGACAGCACCGAGATCAAGCTCAAGACTGTGAAGCTGGACCACAAGCGGCTCCTCGTGACCCTGAGCGGAGACGATTTGGGTTTCGCCGGCATCGTCAGGATGTCGGGGAGTGTCGCCAAAGATCGCTTGGCCGGGCGGGGCGTCTTGCCGGATGGTCGCACCTTCACCTGGGTTGCCACCGGCCGAAAAGCCATCGGCAAGGAATCGGCCGGCCAGAAGCCAGAGGAAAAACCGGAAATTGAAAACGAAGCCCCGCGCTTTCCTTTGGGCGCGTATTCGTTCAGCCATATCCCCGAGCAACCACAGAATGTCCTGGTGACACACGCAACCCTCTGGACCTGTGGCCCGCAAGGCGTGCTGGAAGACGCAGACCTGCTGGTCACCAAGGGGAAGATCGCGAAGATCGGCAAGAATCTAGCGGCGCCCAAAGGTGCGGTTGTCATCGACGCCCGGGGCAAGCATGTGACCCCGGGACTCATCGACGCGCATAGCCACACGGGCATCAGCGAGGGCGTGAACGAGGCCACGCAAGCGGTCACCGCCGAGGTGCGCATCGGGGACGTGGTGAACAACCGCGACATCGCATTCTATCGCGAACTGGCCGGCGGCCTGACCGTGGCCAATCAGCTCCACGGTTCCGCCAACCCCATCGGCGGCCAGAACTCCGTGGTCAAGCTGCGCTGGGGTGCGTCACCGGAGGAAATGAAGATCGCGGATGCCATCCCCGGCATCAAGTTCGCCCTGGGTGAGAACGTGAAGCAAAGCAACTGGGGCGACCAGTTTACCACCCGCTATCCGCAGACTCGCATGGGGGTGGAGCAGATCATCCGTGACCGGTTCAAAGCCGCCCTGGACTACGAGAAGAAATGGCAGGAGTACCGGGCTTTGAAGAAGAAAAAAGGCGTGGTGCCTCCGCGTCGAGATCTGGAGCTGGAGACGCTGCTGGAAATTCTGCACGGCAAGCGCCTGGTGCACTCGCATTCGTACCGCCAGGACGAGATTCTGATGCTCATGCGCGTGGCAGAGGATTTCGGGTTCAAAATCGGAACGTTCCAGCACGTGCTCGAAGGGTACAAAGTGGCGGATGTTTTGGCGCAACACGGTGCGGGCGCGTCCACCTTCAGCGACTGGTGGGCGTACAAATTCGAGGTCTACGATGCCATCCCCTACAACGGTGCGCTCATGCACAACGCGGGCGTGGTGGTCTCATTCAACTCCGACAGCGACGAGCTGGCACGGCGGCTGAATCTGGAAGCCGCCAAGGCGGTCAAGTACGGCGGTGTCCCCGAGGAAGAAGCCTTGAAATTCGTCACGCTCAACCCGGCCAAACAACTGCGCATCGACCATCGCGTCGGGTCGCTGGAGGTGGGCAAAGACGGCGATTTCGTCATCTGGAGCGGCCACCCGCTGTCCACCTACAGCAAATGCGAGCAGACCTGGATCGACGGCCGCAAGTATTTCGATCTTCAGGAGGACCTGCAGATGCGCAAGGCGGTTCTGGCCGAACGCGCACGCCTGGTGCAGCGGGTGCTGGCTTCCAAACAAAACCGGCACAAAAAGGGCGGCAAGACCGAAAAAAGCCCGGCACAGGATGCAACTTTGTAATTTCACAACCTGCTAACCCGGAGAAAACGCGATGAAAGCAAAGAAATCGTATTTCAGGTCCTTGAACGGGGTTTTTCTTGTGGCGGCGGTTTTCTGGCTCTTTGGGCCAGGGAGCGCTGTCGCATCGGACCAAATCCCGGCAAAACCCCAGGACCACCCTATCGCCCTGGTGGGCGCGACCATTCACACGGTGAGCGGCGAGACCATCGCCCGCGGGACCGTTCTTTTCATCGATGGCAAGATCACCGCACTGGGCACGAATGTCCCGCTCCCGGACGGGACCGAGAAGATCGATGTCTCGGGCAAACACATCTATCCCGGCTTGATCAGCGCCAATTCTCGTCTCGGCTTGCTGGAGATCGGCGCGGTGCGCGCGACACGGGACTTTGCCGAGGTGGGCGACATCAAGCCCAACGTGCGGGCTCAGGTCTCCATCAATCCCGACAGCGAACTCCTTCCGGTGGCCCGGGCCAACGGTCTGACTCTGGTGCACACGATCCCTCTGGGCGGACTCATCAGCGGCACCTCGGCCCTCATCAGACTGGACGGCTGGACCTGGGAAGAGATGACCTACGTTGCACCCGTGGGTTTGTATGTAGACTGGCCATTTATGGGAGTACGCCACGTTCCCTGGGTGACCAAAACGGATAAAGAGCAGCTGAAAGAGCGCGACGAAAAAATCGCCAAGATCAAGAACGCGTTTGCTGAAGCCCGCGCCTATCTGAAGGCCAAAGAGGCCGAGGCGGTCAAGGGTGTTCCGTACCACGCCACCGATGTCCGCTGGGAAGCGATGATTCCCTTTTTGAAGAAAGAAAAACCGGTGCTGTTGCACGCACGCGGCCTGCGTCAGATCGAGGCCGCTTTGGACTGGGCTACCTCGGAAGACCTGAAGATCATCCTGGTGGCGAATCAGGACGCAGCACGCGTGGCTGACCGCCTTCACGACCTGGACATTCCGGTGATCTACGAGGGCACCCTGACCACGCCCAGGCGGCGCTGGGAGCCCTACGACATGCCTTTTGCTGCGCCCAAAAAGCTCTACGACGCGGGCGTGAAATTCTGCATTTCCGGTTCCGGTGGGACGTTTGAAGCCGCGCACGAGCGCAATTTGCCTTACCACGCGGCCATGGCCGCGGCGTTCGGTTTGCCTAAAGAGGAAGCGCTGAAGGCGGTTACCCTGTATCCGGCCCAAATCCTTGGCGTCGCGGACAGGGTGGGGTCGCTGGAAGTGGGCAAAGACGCCACGCTCATCGTCACCGATGGGGATCCGTTGGAAATCAGAACACATGTGGAGCAGGAATTCATCGAAGGTCGCAAAATCGATCTTTCCAGCCGGCACACACAGCTCTACGAGAAGTACAGGATCAAATACGAGCGCTTGCGTTCCACCGATGGCAAGGAAGGCGTGACGTCCCGCTGACATCGATTCGGCCATGAAGATCTACGCCCATCGCGGCTCTTCCACCCTGTGGCCGGAAAACACGCTGCTGGCATTCGAGAAGGCGCACGAGTCGGGCGCGACGGGCTTCGAGACCGACCTGCGCCTCTCAGCCGACGGCGTCATCGTCCTCTCGCATGACGACAACCTGCGGCGCTTTGGGCATCCCGATAAAACCGTGAGTCGCCTCGCCGCATCGGAAATCGAGCAGATCGTCATCCCCTCTCCGGACGGCCGCTACCAGGGTCGGATGCTGACCCTGGAGACCCTGCTGCAAGCCTACCCGACGAAGGACTACATCTTCGACTGCAAGATTTCCCGCCGGGAGCTGTTCGAGAAGCTCAGGGACTTGCTTCTGAGGCGGGAGGTCAGGGGAACCATTTGGTTTCTGACCTGGAGCCGGGAGGGCGACCGGCAGGTACGGAGCTATTTTCCGGAGTGTGCCTGCTTTCCTCGTTTCACCCGGTCGCAGGTATGGGGACTGCTCAGCGCGGCAGGATTAGGTCGGATTCTTGAACCCCGCAACCCCATTCTATCTTTGCCCGCGCATGTGGGAAACGTGCGGGTTTTCACGAAACGTCAGGTGGAGTCCATTCGAGCCCGGGGAAAGACGTTTCTGGGTTACCTGGTGAACACGGAGAAAGATTTTGAGCACTGCAGAGCGTGCGGCGTGGAGAGCGTGCTCACCGACCGTCCCGACTTGGTCGCAGAGCTTGCCGGCCGCTCTGCGACCGCAGCGTAAGCCCAGGCCACAGGGACGGAAGGCGCACCGCACGCGCAAAAGCTTTGTCGCCTTCGCGGTGCGCGCTCGCCGCGTCTGCGGGGTTACTTTTTGACCAGACGCACATAGTGACCGTGCACCCAGCCGTATTTGCCTTCTCCCAGATCGATTCTCACCCAGATGCCCTTTTCATCCAGCACGCGATAGCGCGCACCCTTGGTGACCCGGCCGACCCGGCGGAATCCCTTGCCCGGGCCGGAGCGCACGTTCAGCCGGTTTACCTTCACCACTGCGTACAGAACGGGACGGCGAGGCTGCACGGGCACCTCGGCTG
>CAYQOI010000384.1:0-3758 GCA_964419085.1 uncultured Cytophagia bacterium
TCTCGGTGCTGTCCCGGACAACCTTCCCGTTGAGCTTTTTCGGTTCTCCCTGGATTCTGAGCCTGAGACTCGGAACAGCCTTCTCGGGGAGATTGAATGTAAGTTCCCAGGCACCGCGGGGGTCGACCTCGGGACGGGCTTCTATCTCGTAGCGGTGCCCATCCACCCAGACGTCCAGGATGTGGGTTTTCTCGCCGAACAAGTCGCCGTCGGTCACCACCAGATGCCCAAGCTTTCCCGTTTCCACGGTACCGAGGCGGTCAGCGACGCCGAACAGGCGTGCCGGGTTAACGGTGAGTGCCGCCAGCGCCGCGTCCTCGGGAAGCCCCCGTTTGAGCGCCTGGCGTACGCGCTCTGGAAAATCTGTCGCTTTTTTCAGCCTTGCGGTTGTGAAAGTAAACGAGACACCGGCGTCGTAGAGGTCTTTGGGATTCGCGGGCGCCGCGTCCCAGTGTGAAAGTTCCAGGAGACTGACGTCCAGCGCCTCTTCAGGAGACTCCACCTTGGGTGGCTCGGGAAAATCCAGCGGCAAGATCACCGGCACCCTAGCAGCTTTGATGGCTTCGAGCTGTCGATACTCATGCCCGCTTCCCAGCACCCAGGTCTTCAGGCCGAATTCCTTCGCGACCTTCACCGCACGCAGAAAGTTCAGATCGTTGTCGACTTTGAACAAAACAGGCTGCTTGCCTTTGACCACGTCCTGCAGCGCGGCCAGCGATTCATCGGTTTCCGGGCGAGTCTGTTTCGGGTTCAAGGCGTAGGCCGCTTGTGCCTGCCCGTACCACTGCGCGTCCAGCAGTGTCTGCCGGATCAGCGCGATGACACCCATGAGCGAATTGGGGTAGGTGCGGCTGCGGAAACCACCCGGTCGTTTGAAAATGACGGTTTGGGCGACCTTCTCCTTCAAAACCTGCTCGTTGGCCGTGCCGTTTTCCAGACTGACCAGGTCGCTGGTGCCACTGAAAATGGGCTTATCCCGCGCCACCAGTGCTGCGGTAAAGCCCAGCTTGCGGAGACCGGCCAGTGCATCCTCTTTCGGTTCATACTCATCGAGAGCTTCCTTCTCGGGCCGCACGTAGGGATTCCAGTACTCGGCCCCCTCGTTCTTGGGCTTTGCTTTCTGAGCGATGCCCTTCTTTTTAGGCTTGGGAAGCCCCACCTGCGAAAACGATTCGATGAGACCGGGATAGACCGTCAACCCGGAATAGTCCCATACTCGGGCATCCGGCGGCGGAGAGACATTCGCTCCCACGGCTTCGATGACCCCATCGCGCAGCACGATGGTACCTTTGGGAATCACGCGGCCGGGAGCTTGCACGATGCGCGCGTTGACCAGGGCGTGCACCTGCGGCGTGTTTTCTCGAATCCCCTCGATAGGTTTGGTTTGCGCGGCACTGGTCGAGGGCTGGCTCAGCAAAGACGTCGAAACGGCCAGCAAGAGACAGCCGCGCTTGAATAGGGCAGTCTTCATGTTTTGCCACTCCGTTTTGGGTTAAAGGGACGATTCATGATGTTTGAAGGATGTGGTACAAATGTACGACCTGCACTGTATAAAAACAATTATTTTGTCGAATAATTCCGCCCTGGCAAACGCACCACGACCTGATCTGCACAGGACAACCGGGGCAGAGGGACAAGGATTTCTCAAAAAAGTTTAAAGTTTGTTAAAAAAGACTTGACAAAGACAAAAGATTTCGCTATCGTTGGGGTACGTTTGGAAGCACTTCCATAGACCCGCAATTTTTTTTCAGCGCGACTGGAAGCACTTCCACGCCTTTTGATTCCAGCCACCCTTCAAGAAAAGAAACAGCGCCCATGGCCGTGACCATCTATGATGTCGCCAGGGAAGCGGGCGTCGGGATTGGAACCGTTTCCAGGGCCATCAACAACAGCTCACAAATCTCCCCGGAGACCCGGGAGCGGGTCTTGCAGGTCATCAAGCGGCTCAACTACCAACCTCACGCAGTAGCACAGAGTTTGGCGAGGCGTCGCACCAAGACCATCGCCTGCATCATTCCGTTTTTCAGCAGCTACTTTTATATCGAGTTGCTGCGGGGCATTCAGCGGAAAATCACCGAACATGGCTACGACCTGATTCTCTACAGCGTCGATCTTCATCACAAGAAGGAAACCTTCTTGCGCCGCGCGCTCCAGGAGAAGCGAGTTGATGGCGTGTTTCTCGTCTCCATGGAGATAGAGCCGGCCTTTGCCAAAAAGTTTCTCGATGCGAATTTTCCCATCGTGCTGGTGGATAGCTTCCATCCCCATCTGGATTCTATCAATGTGGACAACGTCGAGGGGGCGTACCGCGCCACCAATCATCTCGTCAGCCTGGGCTATCGCAAAATCGGAATGATCGACGGTCAACTGAAGAGTCTTCCGGCAAAGCTGCGGTTGGAAGGATTTCGAAAAGCGCTCGCGGAGAACGGCATTCCGTTTCAGGAGCGTTACTTCGTGGCGTGCGATTTTTTGGATGAGGCCGACGGTTTCAACAAGGAAGCGGGCTATGCCGCGATGCAGCAACTGCTTGCCCTGGGAGAGGATCGGCCGCGCGCGGTGTTTGTTTCCAGCGATATCCAGGCATTGGGCGCCATCGAAGCCATTCGGGAGGCCAACCTGCGAGTACCGCAGGACATCGCGGTGGTGGGCTTCGATGATGTGGAGATTTCCCGCTATGTCGGCCTCACAACGATCCACCAACCCATCATGGAGATGGGGGCGCTGGCGGTGGACCGGCTGATCGAAAAGATCGAAGGCACTGCGTCCCCGGAGTTCAAGCGCCGGTTTCAGACCGAGTTGGTGGTGCGAGAGAGCTGCGGTGCCACGATGGTGAGTCGCTGAAAGAAGTGTGCCCATGCGGCTGAGGGTAATTCTTCCAATCTGCCTTTCCCTCACGGGTTTTGTCCCGCTTCGGCTGGCAGCGCAAGTGAATGTCCCCGAATGGGCAAAACGAGCAGTCTGGTACCAAATTTTCCCGGAGCGGTTCTACAACGGCGACCCGAAAAACGACCCGACGCTGCAGGACATCCTGGGATCCTGGCCGCACGACAGTTCCGGTGCGTACCAGATTTCCGATTGGACCGGAGATTGGTATCGATTACAACCCTGGGAAGGAGGCGCTCACGATTTCTACTACCATGTTCAGAGAAGGAGATACGGCGGTGACCTGGCGGGCGTGCTCAAGAAACTGGATTATCTGGAGAATCTCGGTATCACCGCCATTTACTTCAACCCGCTGTTTGAAGCGCCCTCGCTGCACAAATACGATGGGGCAACCTACCACCACATCGACAACAATTTCGGGCCTGCCCCTGCGAGGGACGCCACTCTGGTGCTGCAGGAAAAGCCGGATGACCCGTCGACCTGGCGCTGGACCTCCGCGGATTCGTTGTTTCTGGCCGTTGTTCGAGCCTGCCACGATCGGGGGATGAAGGTGATCATCGACGGTGTGTTCAATCACGTCGGGCTGAATTTTTGGGCCTTTCGTGATGTCGTACAGAAACAGCAGATGTCGAAATATCGAAACTGGTTTGTGGTCAAAAGATGGGACGACCCGAATACCCCGGAGAATGAATTCGATTATGAAGGATGGTTCGGCGTGAAAGAGCTGCCGGAATTTCGGGAGACCGCCGACGGCTTTGTGCCGGCGGTGAAAGCCTACATTTTTCATGCCGTGCGCCGCTGGATGGACCCCGATGGGGACGGCGATCCCAGCGATGGGATCGACGGGTGGCGCCTGGATGTGGCCGAGATGGTCG
>CAYQOI010000384.1:3768-4139 GCA_964419085.1 uncultured Cytophagia bacterium
CGCCGTTCTGGCGTGAGTTTCGTCGACATGTCAGGAGGATCAACCCGGACGCGTATCTCGTGGGTGAAGTCTGGTGGCAGGATTGGGCACACAACAAAATGTACAACGCGGCGCCCTGGTTGCAGGGAGACGCGTTCGATGCGGTCATGAACTACCGCTGGGCGCGCGAAGTCATTCATTTCTTTGTGGACAGGAAGCGGAAGATCTCGGCCAGCGAATTCGACCAAAGGTTGAGGCGCCTGCGGGATGATTACCCCGCCGAAGTAAATGCTGTCCTCATGAATCTGTTGGACAGCCACGACACCGACAGGATCGCGTCACAAATCGTGAATCCCGACGATGAGTACGACCACCGTGACTCTCCCCGGGAC
>CAYQOI010000385.1:0-4131 GCA_964419085.1 uncultured Cytophagia bacterium
GGACGCCGACGGGCAAAATCCTGTCGTTCGGCACCGTGCGAAAAGCCGCGTCGAATCACCGCACCGTCGCGTTTTACCAGATCTTTCTTTCGTGGTGGGAGAGTGCCCGCTCGCAGACGTGAAGCGGAACAACCCGAAGCAAGTAGAGACAAGGAGCAGTGATGTTCAGAAAAGCTTTGAGCCGGACAGTCAGACCCAAGAACCTTTTCCTTCTTTTTGTGGGGGTAGCCCTGTTGGCGGGGTGTTCCGGCAATCTCCGCATGTCAAAACGCAAATCCAGGTTGATGGTTCCGGCGGGCGTGGACTCCACCGTCGCGGCCCGGGCCGATTCCGCCGCGGACCGGCTGTTTGTTTCCATCGAGCGGGAAAAGCGCGCGGAGGCGTACAAGTCGCTGGGGAAAAAGCGAACCACGCGCAGCGACACGCTCTGGAAGGTTCTGTCGAACGAGCTGGACCCGTCGCACAAGGTCACGGCGGAAGACTCCCTGCGGGCCATCGAGGCGTTCAATGCCGGTGCACGCAATTTGCAGCGGGTGGCGCAGTTGGATCAACAGGGGGGCGACGAGCTTGCCCGCTCTGCGCGGCAGGCGGAGATTCAGCGCCTGCTACAAGAGGCACGAAAGAACTTCGAGCGCGCGCTGGTGCTCAATCCGTTCGATGCGGAGACCAAGAGCTGGTTGGCGCGGGTCTACCAGAGTCTGGCGGTGCGGTTCCTGGACCAGGACAACCACAAGAAGGCGGTGAAGGTGCTGGAAAATCTGGTGCGGCTGGAAAAGGGGGAACATTCGCTGTTCGCCAGACTGGCGGAAAGCTACTACGCGCTGGAAGAGTGGCAGCTCGCGCATGACAACTTCGTGCGGGCCGAGCAGGTGCTGCGCGCCGCGGCCGGCCTGGATTTCGATGCGGAAAACGCCTTCGCTGAGACCCAGGTCGACACCTCGACGCTCTTTTACTACGTTTACTACCAGGGCGACACCGAGATCAAAATGCACCGGGCAGAAGCGGGATTGCACGACCTGCGTCGGGCGTTGTCGTACGCGACCACGGAAAAAGAGCGCAGCGACATCCACAGCTACATCGAGTGGATCAACTGGGACGACGGCAACACGCGAGCCGTGGAACTGCGCGACCGGTACCTCGCCCTGCAGGAACAGGGCAAGTACCGCGAGGCGGCTAAAGGATTCTTGAAGCTCATTCCCATGCTGAAGACCCGCCGTGCCATCGATGAGACGGTCTGGCGTCTGGCAGTGCTGGAATTTCAGTACCTCAACCGTAAGAACGAGGGCATCGAGCGGCTCAAGCACGTGGTGCAGCTCGCGGACAAGGACGCCCGCGGCGCACCCGTCGATTCCACCTACCGGCGTTATTTCGACAGCTACGGCGTCATGTGCCACAATCTGGGGCTGGATTACACCAGGAAGAATCGCAAAGTGGCATTCATGTACTTCCAGCAGGCGGTGGCCATCGCGTGGGAGAGTCGGGCCAAGAGCTATCTCGAGCTGGCCAAGCTTTCCCGCAACAATCCCCGGCTGGTGATCGAGAACTGCAGCAAGGCGCTGGCAGGGTCTGCGCAATTGGATGGAAACGAGCAGATGCAGGCCTACCAGCTCATCGTGCAGGCGTTGAAACGCACCGGCCAGTTCGATCGGGCCAGGACGTACTACGCGCAGTGGGTGAACCTCAGAAAAACCAATTCCAGGAGTGCGAGACGGTGAAAAGGATGAAAGCAGTTCTGATGCTGATGTTTTGGGCACTCTGCCTGCTGCAGATGGCAGCCAAAGGCGGCGGCGAGAAGGGCGGCGAGGTGACGGTGGACAAGATGACGGTGCCGGTGGTCTCCATCCAAGACCCGTCGTTGATCGATTTCTTCGTATCGGAGTTTTTCATCGCGGAGACGCTGGTGACGCGCCTGGAGATCATCGACGCGACCCGCAACGGCTTCGGCGAAGACGATTTGGTCAAAACCTACCCGTCCGAGCAGATCTACTTTCCGGTTCCGTCGGATTCGGCTCAGAAGATCATGAATAGCTGGCGATTCAAGGCCAACTTTCAGATCGTCACCGAAAATCGCGCTCCCGAGGAGTTCGAGAATCTGCCACAGCAGAAGGCCGAAAACGGCATCCTCGCGTCGATTCTGCGCGGGGTCAACCGCAACTACCAGGATCAGCCCATCAACATCTGGTTTCAACGCGACAGTTCCGGTGTGACCTTCGAGATGTGGGGGTTCAAGGAATCCGCGTTGACCTACACGCCACCTCCGCCGCCGGTCCCCGATTCGGTGGTGACCTACGACCTGGTGCATGTCATTCGCTCCGACACGCTCCTCAACACCGATTCCACGCTCTACGACCTCATCTACGTTTACAAGACCGTAAGCGACACGCTCTATTTCGATGACGGAGTGAAGGTGGAATAGGAAAGGGCCGGCCTCCCCCGGGCCAGCCCTTTTTTGGCTGCCAGCGGACGGGTTTTATCTAAGCAGCATCATTTTCCTCACCGCGACAAACTCCCCGGCTTCCACGCGGTAGAGGTACAGGCCGCTGGCCACCGCCACGCCGCGTCGGTCGCGGCCATCCCACATGACCGAGTAGAAGCCCGGGCGCTGCTTTTTGTCCACCAGCGTGATGATCTCCTGTCCCCGCAAATTGACGATTCGAAGTTTTACCGAAGCCTCTACCGGGAGAGCGTAGCGGATAACCGTCTCGGGGTTGAAGGGATTGGGATAGTTCTGTTTCAATTCAAATCTGTCGGGAATAATGTCCTTTGTTTCAGCGACAGACGTGATAACGTAAAATTGGCTGAATTCAGATGTATTTCCTGCCGTGTCGGTAGCTGTGGCCGTCACATGAGGCCCGGTAGGCGTACCATTCCATTGGAAATGGCCGTTGGCATCCGCGGTGGTTGCGCCCTCGTAGATTCTCCCCTCATCGTCATCATCGGAGAAAATCTCAACGGTGGAATTCGCCGGGGCAGTCCCGGAGACTATTCCACCGCTAAAACCGGTGATCTCTGGCGGACTCAATTTCGCATCGCGTTCATCCCAATATACTATTGCAGCGCCACTGTTATGATATATCGAATTCTGAGTGACCGTGTTTTGGATGGTGCTATCTGCCTGGAAATACACTCCATAGCGGTTGTTGCTGATCACATTGCCGGGGCCGATTTGATTGTTGGAAGCACCATAAACTATCTCAATTCCCGAACTGCCATTCCCCAGCATACCGGTGCTATCTGATTTCACACCGATCAAATTCCCGGAAACCAGGTTGTCATCGCTGTTATGCAGTTGGATCCCCGCCGATTTGTTTCCGGAAATCACATTCCCTTTCCCCGGCATCGTTCCGCCAATTATGTTACCTGAGCCTCCCCAAAGTTCTATACCGCCCCAATCATTCGCAATGGCTACCGTGCCACTTACATCGGTACCGATAAAGTTCCCTGCAATCTCATTGCCAATACCGTTAAACCGCATGCCACTCTTGCCATTGCCTGAAATCACATTCCGCTCTCCCGGCAACGCCCCTCCGATGATGTTATTGTAAATCACGGTATTCGCAGAGATTCCCAGGTTCCCATTTCCCAGATCTTTTGTACCGGTGGCATCGGTACCGATAAAGTTTCCCACGATACGATTGCCGCGGGGCGTTTGTCCGGATAGATCAATACCATTGTTAAGGTTTCCGGAAATCACATTGCCCTCTCCCGGGTTCGATCCACCGATGAGATTGAATGATCCTCCCAAATGAATGCCAGCACCGTTCGGCACAGCTTCGTCGCCTTTAGCACCAGTTCCGAGATAGTTACCGATAATTTTATTTCCCTTCCCCTTCCATTCCGCTCTCACAGAGTCGATGTAAATAGCGTAATTATTGAACCCGTTGATGGCCAGCGCGTTAATCGTGTTATCACTGCTGTAAATCATCAGACCGTTTGCATTTCCCGCCTTTTCCCCATTTAAGACAATTTCAGGCCCGTTCGGATTTGTGTCAGAGCCGATAAACCCTGCCTGGCTGCTGCCTTCGATAACTGTGCTGTCGTCGTAAATTTCTTGAAAGGCGCTCAATGGCTGAATTGTCCAGGTGCCATCGGCGCTGTTGAACCCGGGGTCGGACTGGGGGATGTTGAAAA
>CAYQOI010000386.1:0-4106 GCA_964419085.1 uncultured Cytophagia bacterium
CCGGTGTCGATCTGTACCGGCCACAAGTTCGGCGCGATGGCAAACTTGCAGGTTACTTCAGTACCGCGCAGGGCAAAACGAATGGCATCTCGCAAGAAGCGGGGCAGGGTAACGGTTTGTTTGACCGGCACACCGCCCCCGGTGGCAAAGGTCGAAAGCTGCTGGGTCAACCCTCTAGCCTCGTGCGCGGATTCCTCGGCTTCGGATAGCAGCTTTTCTTGCTCGCTGCCGGGTCGGGCATCCAGCTTAGCTATTGCGAGGTTGCTGATGATCGCGGTCAAGAAATTGTTGAAATCGTGGGCGATGCCCCGTGCGAGCACACTCAGCGATTCCAGTTTGCTTCTTTTGAGCAGCTCTTCGTCCAGCCTTTTGCGCTCGGTGATATCCCGCGAAACAATCACGGCCCGCAACGCACCTGCCGCGGTCCTGTACGTTTTCGCCGTGCTTTCGAACCACCTTGGGCTGCCATCTTTGGGCACCAAACGGAACGTCATCTGTGCGGCTGCGCCGGTTTCCACCGAACGCTTGTAGCTTGCCCTGGCCGCGGTCACATCGGTGGCCGGCATCAGGTCGAAAATGCCCTTGCCCAGAAGCTCCTCCGAGGTGTACCCCAAAACCTCGGTGTAATTGGGACTGACGTAAAAGAAGCGACCGCGGAGATCGGTTTCGCAAATCAAGTCATAGGCGTTTTCCGCAAGGACACGGTAGCGGGCCTCGCTTTCCTTGAGCGCCTCCTCCGCCTGTTTGCGTTTGGAGATGTTCTCGCACGCGACCAGCACGATAGGGTGGCCATTAGGGTCGTCCACCGCACAGGCGGCCTCCTTTACCCACATCGTCGACCCATCTTTGTGGATTTTGCGGAACTCCCAATCGAACACCTTGCCCGGATGCTGGAGACAAGCTTGCAGTTGTTTCTTCACGCCTTCGCGGTCATCCGCATGAAAAATCTGCAGAACCGGTTGGCCCACCAGGTCCTTCACGTCGTAGCCGAGATGCTCGCTGCCAAACCGGTTGACCAGGAGCACCGTCCCGGCGGCATCGAGGATAAAATACATGGAAGGGTTGTGCTCGTAGAGAATGCGATACCACTGGGAGCTGGCCTTCAACTCTGCCACACGCGCTTGGAGAGACTGGACGGAAGAGCGGGATCGGGTCATCGTTTTTGTGCCATCGGGGATTTGATTACTCTCTGTTTTGTAATGTTAATGAATATTTACTTCCATGTCAAGACTAAAACACCCACGAGTCAACGCTGTCGAAGTCAGGGGCTGGAACTCTGCTTGCGCTTCAACGTTCAAAAGCCGAGGGGGAGAAGTCCCACGTTCCACACCGTTTATTGATACCCATCCGGCATTGCAAAAGAAACCAAATGCCACGACGGAAATGAAACCGGTCGCTCTCCTTTCGCGATAGGCAGAAAAGCCTTGAAACTTTGATCCATTTTATTGATATATTGTAGAAGAAAAAAGCCAGCAACCCAAAGTTTTCTTTTTGTTCGCATCTGCTGCATAAGTCACTTGTGGAAAGCCGTGCCACAAGCGGAAGGCACTGAATCGTCACCAAACAAAAGGAGAGAGGGAACGATGAATAAATTTCTCGCCGTATTGTGTCTCGTCGCCATTTCGTGCGGTCAGCAAGAGCAAAAACAGGAAGCGCCTGCCACCGGTGCGCAGGTGGCGTCCCCCGCCGCCCACGGTGTGACCTGGCATGCGCCCGAGGGGTGGATCACCGAATCCCCCAGTTCCTCCATGCGCAAAGCGCAGTATCGGCTCCCGAGAGCGGAAGGCGACCCGGAAGACGCCTCGGTGGTCGTTTTCTACTTCCAGGGCCAGGGAGGCGGCGTACAGGCCAACATTCATCGCTGGTACAGCCAGTTTATCCAGCCGGATGGTCGCGCCACCTCGGAAGTCGCCAAGGTCGAGACCGCGACGGTGAACGGGCACAAACAGACGACGGTGGACATCACCGGCACCTATCTTTTCCAGGCCACGCCCATGTCTCCCCACACGACCGAAAAGCCGGGATTCCGCATGCTGGCCACGGTGATCGAGACCCCCGGGGGACCGTATTTTGTCAAATTTGTCGGCCCGGAAAAGACGGTAACAAAGTGGCAAGAAAGCTACCACACATTTGTCGCCAGTTTTAAATAAACTTACCGCGGTTTGCATGGTTTTGCGGTTTTGAGATTGAAAACAGGATAGAATGCGCCGGTCAAGAACAAAGTCAAGGGTGTTGGCCGTCCTGGGAATGGCGGGGATCCTCTTCTACTTCTGGTTGAGCTCCCGCAGCAACCTCAACGCCCTTTTTCGCCAGGACCGCTCGCGCGGGGAGATCGTCGCGCTCGCGGAGGAGGCTTTTCAGCAGTCTGAATTCGCAGAGTACAAGATGTCCCGCCGGGTCAACCTGGATCTGGATCGGACGCTGTTGCACTATGCCCAACTCCGAGACCTGCCGCGGGAACCCGGCGTGTTCTATCCGGTTGCCGTTTGGGAGGTAACCTGGAAAGGTAAAACGCCCACCAAAAAAGAGGGGTTGCAGGATGTCGAGTTCTCCCTGTCCTACGACTTCTCCGGAAAGTTGGTTGGCCTGACCAAGGCTTCGCCAAACCTCAACCGTCCTCCGAACCTGGAAGAAGAGGAGGCTCTCGCCGAAGCCAAACGTTTTTTGCGTCAGAAAGGCGTCGATGTGTCGCTCCTGCGACTGAGCAATAAGATCATCAACAAAGATGATCGCGTGCTCAACTACGACTTCACTTTCAGCAAGCCTTCGCCCATCGCGCCGGACCTGAAGGAGGTTTTCGACCTCCACATCACCGGCGAAACCGTTACGGATTACCGTGCGCGGGTTGTCTTCAGCTCAGACGCCTATTTGGTACCGCCGGCCCAGAAGACCGCCGAGGTGGTATCGGCCATCGCCATGTTGGCGGTTTGGACGGGCATGGCCGTTCTGCTGTTGTTGCTGTTCTTCAAACGGCTGCGTCACGATGAGCTGGAATTCAAACGAGCCAGGTGGCTGGGCCTATTGGTCCTTGTTTTGACCTGGATTTACATCGCGTTGCAGACCCGGCCCGAGTGGGAAAGCATGGTAGTAGGTGGGGGCTTTGCGGGCTTCTTTTGCGGCCTGTGCTTCTTGCTGGTTTACTCGGCCACCGATTCATTCGCTCGCGACGTCTGGCACGAAAAACTCGCGCTGGCCGATGTGTTGAGCCGCGGCTTCGTGCGCGTGAAAGAGCTGGGCCGCTGCCTTCTGGATTCGCTCTTCTTTTCAGGTGCAACGCTGCTCCTTTTCGGCCTGTTCATCTGGTTAACCCGCAGCACTCACATCGGTTACCTTTCTTTTGACAGCGACGCGCTCTGGGCGCTACAAGGAAAAATCGCGGTGCTGTCCGCGGTGCTGAAAGACGCGCTGGCGGCGCTGTTCATCGCGTTCCTTCTGCTTTTGTTCGGGGCAACCTACCTCCGCAACCGGTTGCGCAGCGAAGCCGCGCAGGTTGTCATTTTGGCTCTGCTTCTGGACCTGGCGGGACTCGATCTCTACCATGTCCGTCCCACCTATTTGTCCTTTGTGCTCTTCCTGCCCATCGCGGGCCTCTGGGCCTATTTCATTCTGAGATATGACCTCATCGCGGTTTTGCTCGCTTTATTTACCGTGAAGTTTTTCCTGGACATGCCGTTCATCGCGAACGCCCCTACCGGCCTGAACAGCGCGGTGCTGCTGGGTGTCGCGCTGGTTTTGGGACAGTTTCTCGGTGGCTGGTTTCTGAGCCGCAGCAAGCTGGCGGTCAAGGATTTTGAGGACTACGTTCCGGAGTATGTCAGCCGAATTGCCGAGCGAGAGCGGTTCTTGAAGGAACTGGAGATCGCGCGCACCGTGCAGCAGCGCTTTTTACCACAGGTCGTGCCCTCCGTTCCCGCTCTGGACATCGCTTGCATCTGCCGGCCCGCGATGGAGGTCGGGGGTGACTACTACGATTTCATCCAGCGGGACAACCAGACCCTGGGGATTGTGATCGGCGACGTGTCGGGCAAAGGCGTCTCGGCGGCCTTTTATATGACCATGGTAAAGGGCATCATCAAAACCCTGGTCAAATCAACCGCCGCGCCCAA
>CAYQOI010000387.1:0-4105 GCA_964419085.1 uncultured Cytophagia bacterium
CCACGCGCATCGCCGTCGAGTTTTGTCAGCACGATGCCGGTGAAGTCCAGCCGCTCAGCAAACTCTTGCGCCGTGTTCACCGCGTCCTGTCCGGTCATGCCGTCGGCGACAAAAAGAATCTCGTGGGGCGACGTTTCTTTCTTGATGTCTTGCAACTCCTGCATCAGGGCGTCATCGATGTGCAGACGGCCTGCGGTGTCAAAAATGACGGTGTCGTAGAGCTTCTCCCGAGCATGCTGGATAGCGGCCGTGCACACATCGAGGGGGGTGGCGCCTGCCTCGCGACTGAACGCCGCAACGCCTGCCTGTTGTGCTACGATCTGGAGTTGCTCCACCGCAGCAGGGCGCTGCAAATCGGCAGCAACCAGCAACGGACTCCTGCCCTTTGCCTTGAGGAACGTGGCCAGCTTTCCTGCCAGCGTGGTCTTGCCAGAACCCTGCAGTCCCACTAACATGATCACGGTGGGCGGAGACGGGGCGGTCCGCAACGCGGACTCCGCGTCGCCCATCAGGCTGGTTAACTCATCGTGGATGATTTTGATGACCTGCTGGGCCGGGGTGACACTGGTCAACACCTCCCGGCCGACGGCTCGCTCCTGCACCCTCGCCACGAAATCCTTGGCAACCCTGAAATTCACATCCGCTTCCAGCAGAGCCCGGCGCACCTCGCGCAGCGTATCCGCGATGTTCTTCTCGCTCAGCTTGCCGTGACCGCGGAGCTTCTTAAAAACGCCTTCGAGCTTTTCGGTTAAATCCTGAAACACAAAAAACGCCCATCTCCATAAAAGAAATTCACAGAAACCTCTGTGAATTCAGGACTTGTCGCGATTTACACGATTACACTTTAGCGAAGCAATATAAAAAAAAATCGTGCCAGATGCAACATATTTTTGAGAACGAAAACTCGTATCAACTCGCACCGCTCCTCCTGCGCCACCACAACCCAAGCGCTACCGCGATCGCCAGGAAAACACCCAAAGCCAAATCGACGCTGTGCGCGGCATAAAACGGCCGGTCCGTTCCCGGCTCATCGCCCAAAATAACCTGGTCAGGCCTGCCGATGAGGATAAACGGCGCCCAGTAAAACGGGTCTGACCGTCCTTCGCGGGCTGTGGAAAGAAACTCGATCTTCGCTTGCTGCAACGCGACATTGAGCTTCATCCCTGCCTTGAGATTCCGATAGAACAAACGCATCAGCGTAGCGGTCGCTTCATCGTTGACATTCCACAGGCTCGCCACCAGACTACGTGCCCCGGAGGAAAAGAAAGCCCGCGCCAGGCTCATCAGCCCTTCGCCGCGTTTCAATCGGCCCACCGCGGTGTTACACGCACTCAGCACCACGAGGTCGGCGCGCAACGGCAGATTGAAGATTTCGTAAGTTTGCAGAAAGCCGTCCTCGCTCCCTTCGCGACTTCGCGCCAGGATCATCTTCGAATAGAGGGGCTCGTAGTCGTTGACCAGACTGTGCGTGGCGAAATGCAGGAGCCGAAAATCTGTCGCTCTGCTTTTCACAGCGTCCTCCGTTGCAGCCTCCCCCACAAACACCGCACTTCTGTTTCGCCCCACGATGTCAGTGACGCCGGAAATCTCTCGCTCTGCAGATGGGAGGCTACCCAACTGTCCATCAGTCCTCCGGTCCCGAGCATCCCCATGGGCACCCACATCCGGGTTCCCGACTGCAAGGAGCAACCCCCTCCCTTCCTTCCTCGCTTCGGGGTGTGCCAACAACGAGCCGAAGGTGTACGCGTAGGAGATGGCAAAATGGTGCAATAGAAGATCGGCGCGCTGAAAATCGTAGTCATGCCGCGCCTCACCACGCGTCACAACCAGGACCTCGAAAGGCAGATAGGCCAGCGCGTCGTCCGGGAGCACGGTCAGCTCTCGGACTCCGGCAAGGTAAGGCTCCAACGGTTTGAACACGAGGCGGTACAACTTTGAGAGAGCCGGGAGACGCAGGTCCAGGTCGCGGGCGGTCAAGAACCGGTCGCCCGTTTCTTCTGGCCGAGAGCCGGGACGCAACAGGGGCCGCAACGCCACTCGCAACGAGTCGCGGGGAGTGTCCAGCTCCAGATAGGTCATGCCCGAAGGCAAAAACAGAAAAACGGAGGTCTTCTCTTCACCCACCAGATACTTAACCACCGCCTGGTGCGGGTGCAACTCAGCGGTGACTGCCTGCGGCGAGCGCGGGTGGGCGGGCCACTTCTCGTACCCGTAACGCTGCCGAAACACCGAAAGCAGCGAATCTCGTCTGGCGGTGAGCAGGGCCACCTGCTGTTCCAGGCTGGAGACTTTGCGCGTGGCCTTGCCTTCGGCATATGCAAGTTCACGTGACAACGCGTCATGGGTGCGTTGCAAGCGGGTCGCGAGCGCGAAATAGAAGACCTTCAGGCTTTCCGGCACCGCGGTGCGCAGGTTCAAGTCCGCCGCGAGGTTCGGAGCAAAGCCTGGATTCCTTTCGAGAGCGAGAAGTTGCAAGAAAGCGTCCTGGAGCCGATCTTGCCTGGCGAGCAACTGCACGTAAGCCACGTACACGTCGATTCGGTCTCGTAGAAAGTCGGTGTAAAAGGGAACGTTTTGCGTGGTTGTCTGCAGGGACTCCAGGATGTCGATGGCGCGATGGTAGGCCTTCAGCGCCTCTTCGGGCTTGCCCCGGAGCACAAAGCATTTGGCGAGCTCGGCGTAGGCGCGCCACGTGAGGTCTACAAATGAACCCTTGTGGGCCCGGGAAACCGTTTTCTGGAGCAGCGATTCCGCCACGGAGAGCCTGTTCAGCTTCAGGTAGGCGCGGCCGAGATAGATAGATGCCTGGACTTCTGCCTGGGCGTCTCCGGTCTGATGCGCGAGGGTGCGCGCCCGGGCAATCTCCCGCACTGCGGCCCCGGGGTCATTGCCGGCCAGACGAAGGCGTCCCTGGAGCAGCAAGCTGTTTAGCCGCAACGCGGGGTCGCCGATTCTCTGCGCCAGCGTTTCCGCCTCTCTGAGAGCGTCCCGCGCTTCAGTCAGAGAGTGAAGATCCCGATGGATTTCAGCAAGTAGGATGAGAGCGTCCGCCACACGACGTTGGTCTCCCGCCTGCCGAAACGCATCGATGCTCTGCTGAGCGTACTGCAGAGCTTGAGTTGCATTTCCCAGGTCCAGGCTCAGCTCCGCGAGATTTTGCAAAATGACGCCATCGACCCACTTGTTTGCCATCGACTCCGCGACCTGACGCGCCTGCAGAAAAAGCTGCACGGCTTTGGAGTAGTTTCCCAACGCCCGGTAGGTCTCTCCGATGTCGCTCAAAGCCAGGCGTTCGAAATTGGGATCCCGCACTTCCCGGGCAATCGCCAGGGTTGCCCGATAGAATTCGAGGCCCTTGCTCAGGAAGCCCATCTTCGAGTACGCGTTCCCGATATTTCCCAGCGCAAAGCCGACACCTTTCCTGTAATTCACCTTTTCGTAGGCCTCTTTCGCTTCGGTGAAAACCGAGATAGCCCGCCTGTATTCTCCCAGCGAAAGAAGATTGGTGCCATAGTTGTTCAAACTCGCCGCCAGTTCCGGCCACACGCCGTATTTTCGAAAAACTTCCAGCGCGCGTACGAAGTAGGTGTTTGCCTCTCGCAAATTGCCCAGGCTGCTCAAGATCGTGGCCCGCCGCGCATCGATTTTCGCGAAGACCTCCGGGTCGTTGACGGCCTTGCTGGTAAGCGTATCTACCCTGGTCAAGTACTTCAGCGCCTCCCGATACAGCCCTCGCACGACCTCCAGTCGAGAAAACAGGTAAAAGCCCCGCCAGAGATTCGGCGCCAGGTCGATGGCCTTTTGCAGAAATTCGGCGGATTTATCCCAGAGGCTCTGCCGTTGGTACAAATAGCCCAGCGCGAGGTAGCCAAAAGGATTGTTCGGATCGCGTTGCACAAAGTCCTCGAAAAACTTTACCGCGGCCGCGGGGGTCTTCGCCCTGGCGTAACAGTCCGCTAAGTCGATATAAATCTTGTCGCATCCGACACCGAGTTGCAGACTGCGCTGCAGCAGCGGGAGCGCTTCATCGTATTTTCGCTCCAGGTAGTAAAAGAAGCCGAGGCTGTAGAGTGTGATCGCGTCCGTGGAATCGGCGGCAAGGCGG
>CAYQOI010000388.1:0-4094 GCA_964419085.1 uncultured Cytophagia bacterium
TCCCACCGGACTGACGCGCAAAGCCTGACGGCGACAGCGCCAAAAGCGAACAAATCAAGACCAGTGTGCTTTTCATGCCACACCTTTCTCAATCGGCGGCCTGGGCCGGCTCTAACGCCAGACGTACGGCCTCTTCAGCCAAAATCTCCACCGAATCGAACAGAGGGACGGGAAGGGAGAGCGCGTCGGCGACCAGGCTGAACTCGGTGCACCCGAGCACCACCGCTTCGGCCCCGCGGCTGATCACCCCTTCTGCCAGCGCTTGCGTCGCGGCAGATTCTTTCCGCCCGTCTTTGAGCGCCTTGATGGCCCGGCTCAGCTCCGGAAACTGTGCTGGTTCCGGGGTGACCACCTCCACGCCTCCATCGCTGAACACGCGTTGGTAGAGACCGGTGCGGATGGTGCCTTCGGTGGCCAGGAGTCCGACGGCCTTGGCTTGGGGCAAGCGCTCGCGCACTCTCTGGGCGACAAGGTGAATCAAGTCGAGGATGGGAATGCTGGAAGCCCCTCTCATCTCTTCGATGAAGTAGTGCACGGTGTTGCAGGGGATGCAGATGAAATCGGCACCGGCTTGTTCCAGAATCGAAATGGAGCGAAGCAACTCCGGAACAGGACTCGCGCCCTGGTGCAGAATTGCGTCGGTGCGGTCCGGAATCCGGGGGTTGTTGTAGATCACCACCGGAATATGGTCCTGATCGCAGTGTGCAGGCGTAAGATGGATGAGTCGCTGGAAGAAGTAGGCCGTGGATTCCGGCCCCATTCCCCCTAACACACCGACCGTTTTGTGTTGCACGCCCCCTCCTGTCCCCTGGTAGCAACGCTCCGCGCTCAACCGATGACCATGAGCACGGCTTCTTTCTCCACGGAGTCGTTCTCCTTTTTGAGGATCTTTTGAACCGTCCCGTCTGCGGTGGCCCGCAGTTCGTTTTCCATTTTCATGGCCTCGATGATGGCCAGACTATCTCCTTCCTTCACCCGCTGCCCCACAGACACATTCACCTTCACGATGAGTCCAGGCATGGGCGCCCGCACCTCATAGCCTCCGGCCTGCTTTTCATCCTGCTTCATCCATTTCTGAAGCAGGCGTGTCTTTTCATCTTCGAGCTGGAGGTCGAACCTGGTGCCGCCCACCGCCACGCGGTACCCACCGTCGATTTTCTTCACCAGCACCTCGTAAGAGCGGTTGTCCAGCAAAAGCGAGTAGAGCCCATCTTTGTCCACGGCTCGAATTTCCGCTCGCTTGGGCTCTTCCCCGTCCACGCGCGCCCACCACTGGTCGTCCCGGCGCTCCACCTCGATCTTGTGTTGCGTTTCTGCGGTCTTGACAAAGAATTTCATCGCGCTTTCCACAAAGGTTGCCTGGCGCCGTGCCTGGCGAGGGATCAAAGATTGTAGTGCTTCTTGAGAAATGACCTCGTGATCGCGGGAAGGTTCAGGTCGCTGAGGTGACGAGGGTCAACCCAGCGGGCATCGACGGCGTCAGAAGCCGGAGAGAGGCGTCCAGTGAGGTAGTCGGCTTCAAAATCCACCAAAAGATAGTGGTAAACCACGCGACCTTGCCGGTCCTTTTCGATGACATCCACCGCATCGACGATTCTGCGGGGTGAGATCTCCACGCCACATTCCTCGAGGACCTCGCGCTTGACCGCCTCCTTGACCGTCTCCCCCAACTCCACCAACCCTCCCGGCAATGTCCAGGAAGACGCACCTGGCTCATGTTTGCGCTTCACCAACAGAATCCGGCCGGCCTTGAACACGACCGCGCCCACCCCCAGCAGCGGCCGGTCGGGATAACGTCGTTCTTTCAACTGTGCGGCACCTGGTCAATTCCAGTCGCCTTCATTCCACTCATCCTCTTCCCAATAATCATCCTCCCAGTCCTCACCGTAGTACATCCCACCGTTGTCCTCTTCGGATTCTTCATCATAATCATCGTACTCCTCTTCCCAATCCTCTTCTTCGAGCTCGTCCTCCCAATCTTCTTCGTCCTCCCAATCTTCCATGTCGTCATCGTCATAGTCGTAATCGTAGTCCATGTCGTCGCTGTCCTGTAAGCGTATCCGACCAGGGACATGCCGGTCATTGTCATGCTTTTCCCTATTCATCAAAAGGATCCTCCAAGCTTTCCGATGAACAGTGTTATCTCTCCATTTGCAAAAGCTCGTCGCGTAGTTCATATACCCGCTTCATCGCGGAATTGGCTAATTCCTGCAGCTTGTCACGATTCTCCAACGAAATATCGACTTTCTCGAACCGGATCGGCTTCCCGACATTGGCCCGCACCTTGGTCAGACGAGGAAATCGGGCACCCGGGGGGAGCGCTTCCCGTGTACCGGTGAAGGCAATGGGCACCACCGCGCAGTCGGCCAGTTCCGCCAGCCGCACAAAGCCGGTGCGGGCACGCGGCGGGTTGTTGGGATCGTACTTTCTGGTGCCTTCCGGGGCCATGTACAACACGTAGCCCTCTTTGAGCAGTTTCAGAGCATGCTCAAACGCCTCCTGGTCGCCAGCGTCCCGCCGGACGGGAAACATGTGAACAGCCCGGAGCCACCAGCGCAGAATCGGCACCTTGAACAAAGAGTCCTTCACCATGGTAGCAGCCTTGTGGTTTACCACCACCGCCATGGCGGGAATATCGAAGATGCTGTTGTGGTTGATAATGCCAATATAGGGTCCGCGCTTGGGCAAATTCTGGCGATTGTAGCATTTCGCCCGATAGAAGATTTTCATGAACAGCCGCAGGGTGTAAAGCGAAATCCAGTAAACCATTCACCTTCCTCCACGAACGCCCAAAAAAGTAGCGCAATCAACTCTCAAAATCAAGACTTTTTTTCATCCATGTAATCCACGGTTTTTTCGAGGATTAGCTATATATGGCGTGGTGCCGGATAAGCTCCGCGACGGCATCCGGAACCCAGTAGCGAATGGAATGGCCTTCTTGGATCAGCGTTCTGATGCGAGTAGAAGAAATCTCGATGAGCGGCGCCTCGTGGATGTAAATCGCTTTCTGCTGAAATGGCGGATATGCATCGGAAAAAGGATAGCCCTGGCGCGGAAAGACCGCCACCGTACACAGTTCCAGAAGCCGCTCGGGATCTTTCCACTTTTGCAATTCGATGAAATTGTCCGCCCCCATGATCCAGAACAGGTTGTCGCGGGAAAGCGCAAACTCACTGGCCATCTGGCTGGCCGTATCCACGCTATAGGAAACACCGGCGCGTCTCAGTTCCAGGTCAGAACAACTGAACGCCGCGTTGCCGCGGATGCCGGCTTGTACCATTTGCAGGCGGAGTTCGGGAGAGCAAAACACCTCTTTGTGCGGCGGCGCGGAAGAAGGCAGAAAGATCACCCGGTCGAGCTTCAGACGGTCCTTGATGTACTGAGCGATGATCAGATGGGCGATGTGCAGCGGATCAAACGTTCCGCCGTACAAACCGATTCGGCGGAGCCGGGAATCAGTTTTTGGTCTGGCTGTGGTCTGGTGCGATGCCATTTGCTTCCCGCGTCTTCAGAAGCTCGGCTTCGATTTCTCTCATCCTTTGACGAGCCTTGACCACCAACTGGCTTGTGGGATACTTTCGGACCAGCTCCTGAAAGGTTTCCATGGATTCGACGTTCTTCGCCAGACGGTACAGGCATTCCCCCTTCCAGTAGAGAGCGGGTTTGACATATTCTGTATCGTAGTAGTTGTCGATGACGCTGGAGAAGTAGACGACCGCCGCTTCATAATAATGTAATTTGCGGTAGAGTTCACCCGCTTTGTATTCCTTCTTCGCCAGCTTGGTCCTACAGGTTTTGAGCAGCTTCTCCGCTTTCGGCACCAGATCGCTTTTAGGGAAATCCTCCAGAAAGCGTTGAAAGCTGTTGACCGCCTCAACCGTGTACTTCTGGTCCAGAGAAGGCTTCGGAGAAAGCTTGTAGTTGCACATCCCGATCATGAACTCGGCATCATCCAGCCATTGGCTTTTGGGATAGAGACGAAGCAGGCGATTGTATTCATCCGCGGCGAGAATATATTCTTTCAGGTGGAAATGGCACTCGGCTAAAAGAAACTGTGCCTCATCCATGAACGGCAATCCCGGATTGTTGAGGGT